>JACMJT010000357.1 GCA_014380505.1 Hyphomicrobiales bacterium
AGGTGCTTGAGGTAGAGGAATATTTCTCGCCCGGCCAAAAGGGCTCTTCCGCCATGCCGCACAAGCGCAATCCGGTGCTGACCGAGAATCTGACGGGCCTGGCGCGCCTTGTTCGATCCGCCGCGGTTCCAGCGCTTGAGAACGTGGCGCTATGGCATGAGCGTGATATTTCGCATTCCTCCGTCGAGCGCGGCATCGGCCCCGATGCCACCGTCCATCTCGACTTTGCCCTGACACGTCTCACCGGCGTCATCGACAAGCTTCTGGTCTATCCCGAAAACATGCAGCGCAACCTTGACCGCCTAGGCGGTCTTATCCACTCCCAGCGCGTCATGCTGGCCCTCACGCAAAAGGGCATGAGCCGCGAAGAGTCCTATGGCGCCGTGCAACGAAACGCCATGCCGGTGTGGCGGGGCGAGGCAAATTTTCTCGATCTCCTGAAAAAGGACAAGGACGTCTCGCGTTTGCTCAAGCCGGCGGAACTGGAGGCCCTCTTCGACCTTGCCTATCATCTCAAGCATGTCGACACGATCTTCCAGCGGGTGTTCGGCTAACGGATGTTTGATGCCGCCGTCCGCTGCTGAATGACGAGCCAGCCAATCATGACGAGCGCAACAGCCGCCATCGGAAAAAGTGCGATACTGACCGACGCCCACCCAACCGTCGCCAAAAGTTTTCCGGAGCTCAGGGAGGCAACGACCATCAACGCGGCAATGGCGAAATCATTTGCCGCCTGTACCTTTCCCCGCTCTGCCGGACGATAGGATTCGGTGAGCATCGTGGTGCCGCCGATGAACCCGAAGTTCCAGCCGAGACCGAGAAGGATCAACGCCACCGCGAAGTGTCCGAACGTGATGCCTGCCAGACCAGTAATTCCGGCGGCAATGAGCAGCAGCATGCCTGCCACGCAAATTTTCTCGACACCATATCGGACGATCAGGTGACCCGTAAAAAAGCTGGGAACGAACATGGCCAGCACATGCCACTGAATAACCCAAGACGCGTCCGTTTTGTCAAAGCCGCAGCCGATCATCGCGACCGGGGCCGCCGTCATCATCAGATTCATCATGCCGAAGGCCAGCGTGGCGCAGGCTATCGCAACAATGAGGCGGGGCTGGCGCAAGAGCTCACTCCAAGGCCGCCGTTCTCCCTGAGTCTCCTCAATGGTTGGCTTCGGCAGTTTGAGAAACAGGAGGACCAGCACCGCGAAAATGGCAATCACCGAGCTCGCGGCATATGACCCGGCAAAGGTGAAGGGCCCGAAAAGATCGGAAGTTCCACTGGCGATAAGCGTGCCGGCTACTGCGGCCACAACACCTCCTGTCAGGACCCAGGAGATCGCCATCGGTTTCATCTTTTCGCTGGAGGCTTCGACCGCCGCAAAACGATAGTAGCCGCCGAAAGCCTGAAACACGCCTTGCAGGCCCGTCGCCAGGCAGAACAGCAGAAAATTGCCAAGAAAGATGGCGACTGCCGCAAGGCTGGCGCCAACGATACACGCGGCCGCGCCAAGAATGAACCCGGGACGGCGGCCCACGCGCTGCATCAACAGGGACGCTGGAATTGTCGTCGCGGCTGCGCCGATCACGAATGTGGTAATCGGGGCGGTGGCCCAGCCAGGGCTCGGAGCAAGCATCAAACCGGCAAGAGCAGCGGTGGTGAAGACAATGATGGCGCAGGAAGAATAGAG
>JACMJT010000358.1 GCA_014380505.1 Hyphomicrobiales bacterium
ACGCCATTCGGCATTCGCGGCATCAACTATTCGATCTCGTCGGCTTGCGCCACCTCGGCCCATTGCATCGGCAATGCCGCCGAAATGATTCAGTGGAACAAGCAGGACGTGATGTTCGCGGGCGGCGGCGAGGAACTCGACTGGACTCTTTCGGTGCTGTTCGACGCCATGGGCGCCATGTCTTCGAAATACAATGCAACGCCGGAGAAGGCGTCACGAGCCTATGACAAGAACCGCGACGGCTTTGTCATCGCCGGCGGCGGCGGCACGGTGGTGCTGGAAGAACTCGAACACGCCAAGGCGCGGGGTGCGAAGATCTACGCCGAGCTCGTCGGCTATGGTGCGACATCGGATGGGTACGACATGGTCGCCCCCTCGGGCGAAGGGGCTGCTCGCTGCATGCGGCTTGCAATGGCCAGCGTGAAAGAGAAGATCGACTATATCAATCCGCACGCCACCTCGACGCCCATCGGCGACAAGAAGGAAATCGAGGCCATCCGCGCCGTATTCGGCAAGGATATCCCGGCGATTTCCGCCACCAAGTCGCTCACCGGCCATTCTCTTGGCGCCACCGGCGTTCAGGAGGCGATCTATTCGATCCTGATGATGAAGAACGGCTTCATCTGCGAGAGCGCCAACATCGAGGAGCTCGATCCCGAGTTCGCCGATATCCCCATCGTGCGGGCCCGCCAGGATAACGCCAAGGTCGATGTGGTGATGTCCAACAGCTTCGGCTTTGGCGGCACCAACGGCACCCTTGTCCTGCAACGCTACAACGGCTGATCACATGAACAAAGGTTTGATGAGCGGCCTCCGCGGCCTGGTGATGGGGGTCGCGAACGACCACTCGATCGCCTGGGGCATTGCTTCGCAGCTTCACAAGCACGGCGCTGAGCTGGCCTTCACCTACCAGGGGGAGGCCTTCGGCAAACGCGTGAAACCACTGGCCGATCTGGCGGGATCGAAGCTCTTGCTGCCTTGCGATGTCGAAGACATAGGCACCGTCGATGCGGTGTTCGAGAAGTTGAAACGGGAATGGGGCAGGATCGATTTTCTCGTGCATGCCATCGCGTTTTCCGACAAGAACGAGCTCAAGGGCAAATATTCGGATACGACGCGGGACAATTTCGTGCGCACCATGGTGATTTCGTGCTTCTCCTTCACCGAAATCACCAGGCGCGCCGCCGAACTCATGCCGGAGGGCGGATCCATCGTCACGCTCACCTTTGGCGGCTCGGAGCGCGTGGTGCCGAACTATAATGTGATGGGCGTTGCCAAGGCAGCACTTGAATCATCGGTGCGTTATCTCGCCGCCGATTACGGGCGCCAGGGCATTCGCGTCAACGCAATTTCGGCGGGGCCGATGCGAACGCTTGCAGGCGCCGGTATCGGCGACGCCCGCGCCATGTTCAACTATCAGCAGACCCATGCGCCGCTCCGGCGCGCCATCACGCTCGAGGAAGTGGGGGGTGCCGGCCTTTATCTGCTGTCGCCGCTTTCCAGCGGTGTCACGGGTGAAATCCACTATGTGGATTCAGGCTACAACATCATCTCCATGCCGCGGCCAGAGGATGTCAGGAACGGCGGCTAAACCGGATTCTCACGATAAACCCATCCAGCGTCCGTCAATCCGTCAGAACGGCTTGTTCGGCGATCAGGCCGTCGGGAACGGGAACGTCGGTCAGCTGATAGTCGCCGTGAAGGACAAGCTTCGGCCCTTCGCGCAGTTGCAAGCTGCGCACCACAATGGCCGTGTAGGCGGAGTTGTCGGCAACGGGGGCATTTGCGTCGACGAGCAGAATGCCCACCGGCAAATAGATCGTGCCGAGAAGGTTTCTGGCGTTGTTGCTGCCGATGCGATGGATGCGCAAAGGCAGCGCCTTGCGGTCCTCGAAGAACAGGATGCCGGCAAGGGGTCCTTCCTTGGGCGCTGTGAGATCGATGGTGGAGCCGCTGTCGAAATACATGAGCGTGAGGAGGCCGCTGAGATAGAACCCTACGTTTTCGCCTATCATGGACGCTGAATCGGCGACCTTCAGCAGGCCGTTGTTGATTATATAAGTACCGGGATTGAGCTTCACCTTGGACTTGCCAAGGATCACCAGCCCGCCGCAGTAGACACCCGGATTGAGCGTCCGCTTCTGGTTGATGATGATCATGCCAATATGGTCGCAAGAACCAACCTTCGGAGGCGTGCGCGATGCCAGCGGATCCTCGAAGGGAGGGCAATCGGTGATGGGCTCGGGGCTGACGGCCCTTGGGTTAAGGGCAATGTAGCCACCGCTCACTCAGATGAGATTGGCCTTTAACACCGCGCTGTCCTTGACAATCAGGCC
>JACMJT010000359.1 GCA_014380505.1 Hyphomicrobiales bacterium
GCAATCGTTATGAGCGGATGACGCTTCAGCGTCTCCGTTACCTCCGCCGAAAAACCGTCGCGGTCCACCGCCAGGGCACCGCCCGCCGGAACCGTGTGCCGTCCCGCCACCGCCATGATGAGCGATCCGGCGCGCCGCATTTCCGCGTGTAACAATCCCACGGCATTCTGCTCCGCATCGTCGGAGCGAAAAGAATTGGAGCAGACAAGCTCGGCAAAACCATCTGTCTTGTGGGCCTCGGTGGCGACATGGGGCCGCATTTCATGAAGCACCACGGGAACGCCGGCATTCACCGCCTGCCAAGCCGCTTCCGAGCCGGCCATGCCGGCGCCGATGATGTGGATGGGTGGTATCATCGGGAGGGATTAGCACAGGCGGCGAGTGAACCAAACTCGGGGGCTTGCAGCCGCCGATGGTCTGGTACATGAGGAGCGAAGGAGCCCCCATGTCAACTGTTCTCGCTGATATCACCGCCGAACTCGAATCCATCCGCGCCCAATCCCTGTGGAAGACCGAACGGCCGATCCTGTCGCCGCAGGAAGCCCACATCAGGGTCAAGGGCGGCCGCGAGGTTCTGAACTTCTGCGCCAATAATTATCTGGGCCTGGCCGATCATCCCGCCCTCATCGCCGCCGCCAAGGATGCCCTCGACAGCCACGGTCTCGGCATGGCCTCGGTGCGCTTCATCTGCGGCACGACGGACCTGCACGAGGCGCTGGAACGCCGCGTCGCGGATTATGTGCAGATGGAGGACTCGATCCTGTTCGCCGCCTGCTTCGATGCCAATGGCGGGGTGTTCGAGCCTCTGTTCGGTGAGCAGGATGCCATTGTCTCCGACGCGCTCAACCACGCCTCGATCATCGACGGCATCAGGCTGTCCAAGGCCAAGCGCTACCGCTTTGCCAATGGCGACATGAACGATCTCGAAAAGCAGTTGAAGGAGGCGCGGGGGCAGGGAGCGCGCCGGATTGTCATCGTCACCGATGGCGTGTTCTCCATGGACGGCTATTTTGCCAAGCTCAAGGACATAAGACAGCTGGCCGATGCCCACGGCGCCCTTATCCTGGTGGACGATTGCCACGCGACGGGCTTCACCGGCCCGCAAGGCAGGGGCACCCCGGCACGGGCGGGCATCAAGGTCGATATTATCACCGGCACACTGGGCAAGGCGCTGGGCGGCTCGGCGGGCGGTTTCATCGCGGCGGCCAAGCCTATCGTCGATCTCATGCGCCAGAGGGCTAGGCCCTATCTCTTTTCCAACGCCCTGCCGCCGCCCATCGTGGCAGCCAGCCTCAAGGCCATTGACCTCGCCGAACAGGGCGACGATCTCCGGCAGCGGTTGTTTGACAATGCCAAGCGATTTCGTGCCGGCATGACGGCGGCGGGCTTCAAGCTGCTCCCCGGCGAACACCCGATCATTCCAGTCATGCTGGGTGAGGCGAAGCTGGCCCAGGAGATGGCCACCAAGCTCTATGACAGGGGCGTCTATGTGACCGGTTTCTTCTTTCCCGTGGTGCCCAAGGGGCAGGCTCGCATCCGCACGCAAATGTCGGCGGCCCATTCCGCCGCCGATATCGATGCGGCGATTGCTGCCTTCACGGCGGTAGGACGGGAGTTGGGGATCGTGTAAGCTCGCCCTATCCGAGGGGGAGAATATGAGGTTTCAGCTTCCACCGTTCGCGCCGCGTTACAGGCTGCTCTATGGCGTGATGGCCGCGACGCTGCTGCTGGCGCTGCTCCTCGTCTTCAATCCCCGGCTCTGGCCCTATTTGATCCTGCCGCTTCTGCTGGTTGCCTGGCTTTCGGCCCAGGGTTTGCACGATGTGACCCAGACCAAGCGTTCCATCCTGCGCAACTATCCGATCATGGCGCATATGCGCTTTTTCTTCGAAAAGATCAGGCCGGAGATGCGCCAGTATTTCTTCGAAGGAGACAATGACGGCGCACCCTTTCCGCGCGACAAGCGGGCCATCGTTTACCAGCGCGCCAAGAAGGCCCTCGACAAGCGGCCCTTCGGCACCACCCGCAATGTCTATCTTTCCCACTACGAATGGCTGCACCATTCCATGGCGCCCCGGCCGCCGGCCAAGGAACTGTTCCGCCTGACCATCGGCGGCCCCCAATGCAGCCAGCCCTATTCGGCTTCGATCCTCAACATTTCCGCCATGAGCTACGGCTCGTTGTCGGCCAATGCCATCCGCGCGCTTAACAAGGGCGCCAAGATCGGCGGCTTTGCCCACGACACGGGCGAGGGGGGCCTCAGCCCCTATCACCGGGAGCACGGCGGCGATGTGATCTGGGAAATTGCCTCGGGTTATTTCGGTAGCCGCAATCTCGATGGCACGTTTTCGCCGGAGAAATTCGCCAAAACTGCCACCGACCCGCAGATCAAGATGATCGAGGTGAAGCTGTCGCAAGGCGCCAAACCCGGCCACGGAGGGGTGCTTCCAGCGGCCAAGGTGACAGAGGAAATCGCCGCGATTCGCGGCGTCGCGATGGGCCAGGATTGCGTCTCACCCTCGGCCCACTCGGCCTTTTCCACGCCACTCGAACTTATGCATTTCATCGCCGAATTGCGCCGCCTTTCGGGCGGCAAGCCCACGGGCTTCAAGCTCTGCGTCGGCCATCCGTGGGAGTTCATCGCCATCTTGAAGGCGATCATCGAGACCGAAATCAAGCCGGATTTCATCGTGGTGGACGGCAACGAAGGCGGCACGGGTGCTGCCCCACTCGAATTCATGGACCATCTCGGCACGCCGCTCCGCGACGGGCTGGCTTTCGTCCACTCCGCACTGATCGGCGCCAACTTGCGCGATGACATCAAGATCGGCGTTTCGGGAAAAATCACCTCGGGGTTCGACATGGCGCGCGTGCTGGCGCTGGGAGCCGACTGGTGCAATGCGGCGCGGGGCTTCATGTTCGCCGTGGGCTGCATCCAGGCCCAGCAATGCCATACGGGCGAGTGCCCCACC
>JACMJT010000360.1 GCA_014380505.1 Hyphomicrobiales bacterium
ATCGAGCCGCCGTCGTTGAGGTGATGCTGGCCGATAAGAGCAAGATTGACCTGGCCCAGCAGCTTGTCGAGCAATCCCTTCTTGAACTGCTCGCCCGTCATGGTGGCAAGGGGCCCGAAATGCACATGCCCCGCTGTGGCCACGATCGCATCAAGCTTGCCGGTTTTCTCGAACATGGCGCGGATCGAGGCTTCATCCGCCAAATCCACTTTGACAGTGCCGGTGGAGCGCCCCGCCTTGATGATCTCGTGGCGGTGGCCCAATTCCTTTGCCGCGGCTTTTCCCACCGTACCCTCGGCGCCCACAATGAGAATGCGCATTATTCGCCCTCGGCCGGTTGCTTCAGGGTCTTGAGTTTAGCGAAGACAGAGTCCGCGTCATATTCTTTCTCACTCTCCTTCACATCCTGCGCCGTTGTCGCCTGCTCGGCCGCCACGGCTGCGGCGGCGGTCGCCGCCAAATTGGCCGCTGTGCCATAGACTTCGGCGGCAGGAATTAGGGTGCGCGCCGGCGTTGCCTCGGTGGTTTGGCCCTTGCCTGACTTGCGCGCCGCCTTCTGCACGGCAAGATCGAGCTCAAGCTGCGAACACAGGCCCAGCGACACGGGATCCACCGGCTTGATGGCGGCCGCGTTCCAGTGGCTGCGGTCCTTGATCGCGGCAATGGTCGATTTGGTGGTGCCGACAAGTTTCATGATCGCCGAATCCGGGAACTCCGGGTGATAGCGCAGCAGCCATGCAATGGCGTCCGGGCGGTCGCCACGGCGCGACACCGGTGTATAGCGGGGGCCACCGGTTGATTTCTGCACCGGGATGTTCACTTTGGATTCGAGAATCTTGAGACGGTATTCGGGATCGGCCTCGCCTTGCTCGATCTCATCGCGGGTGAGCTGGCCGCCGGTCACGGGATCAAGACCCTTGATGCCGGTGGCGACATCGCCATCGGCGATGCCCTTCACTTCAAGTTCATGCAAATTGCAGTAGTCGGCGATCTGCCGGAAGGTGAGCGCGGTGTTTTCGACGAGCCACACGGCGGTGGCCTTGGGCATCAGCGGTGCGCGGGACATGGTTTCTTCGCTCCTTGGGAACCGCCTGGGGTTCCCGGCCATCACAACAACATGTTGGGGATGCGGGGCTTATAGTTCACGGGCCTCCCCGATGCAATGGTAATAGCGGGTTAGTTCTCCACGAAACAGTAGAGGAAACCGTTGCCGCCCGTGCCCTTGAGCGCATCCAGGCTGCATCCGCCGCGCGAGGGATGGGACGAATTCCAGGATTTGGCGGGAGGCAGATCATTGAGGCCGATCCGGTCGTGATGTCCCACCATGGCGGCACCCTCGGCACCGCCCATCGTCCAATTGCCACAGGTGCGGTCTTCACCCGCGGGGAATGCCGTGCCGTCCGGCTGGGAGCCCGTCAGGATATCGTGCATGTTAGGCTTGTCGCCGCGGCCCTTGACGATTTCGCCCGTCTCCGTGAGCCCCGTCTGCTTGGTGATGTTGTTGCCGTTGTGCAGATCCGCCACATCCATGGCGATCATTTCACCCGTGTGGTTGTGCCATGGCCCCTTGCCGATGCGGTCACGCGCATTGACCGCACCTTCCCCCTGGGTCGAAAGATAGGCCCGCCATGTCTGACCGCCGGCGCCCGCTGCCTCCGCCAACGCCTGACAATGCTTATCCGCCCCTTCAAGTCCACCGAGATCGGCGCCGTTTCCAGGGCCTGTGCTGGTAACGAAAAAGCTCATCTTGGCGTGCTGGGCATTTGCCGCAGCCGCCATCAAGGCGATGGCCGTCAAAGTCGTTAGAGCCAGTTTGGTACCCATAATCTCTTCCTTCCAATTTTCACCTTCGACCCATGCATATGGCGCAAGACAAGTGTGATCAATTCATAATCAGGTGAACGGAAAGGCTTCCCACTGCTGTCATCCCCGGGCTTGTTCCGGGGACCCATCTCTAAACTCGCATCATGCATCAGTAAGCGGAGGAATGGGTCGCCGGAATAAATCCGGCGATGACAAAACAGAGATTACCTAGCATGCACTAAGAACGAACTCGCTCTAGCAAAGCAATATTATTTTCCCCACGTGCTCGCTTGATTCCATCAGCTTGTGGGCGGCGGCGGCTTGCGCCAGCGGGAATGTGCGGTAGATGACCGGCTTGCACCGGCCCGCCGCGAACAGTGGCCAGACCGTCTCTTCAAGGGCTTTAGCGATCTCTCCTTTCTCGGCAACGCTCCGTGGGCGAAGCGTGGAGCCCGTCAGCGTCAAGCGCTTGAGCATGATGGGCAGAAGGTCAATTTCAATCTTGGAGCCCTTCTGGAAGGCGATGTTGACGATGCGCCCATACATGGCGGCTACCTTGAAATTGCGCGCCACATAGTCGCCGCCCACCATGTCGAGGATGACGTTGGCCTCGATCTTGAGGGCTTTCATCGCCTCGACGAAATCCTCGGTACGGTAATTGATGGCGTGATCGGCGCCGAGTTTGCGGCAGGCCTGGCACTTCTCATCCGTCCCCGCCGTAACGACGACGGTTGATTCCAACGCCTTGGCCAGCATGATCGCCGTGGTGCCGATGCCGCTCGATCCGCCGTGGATGAGCAGCGTCTCGCCCGCCCGCAGTCCGCCCCGGTCGAACACATTGGTCCATACGGTGAAAAACGTCTCGGGCACTCCCGCCGCTTCTTCCATGGAAAATCCCGGCGGCACCGGAAGCGCATTGTCTTCGTGGACGAGACAGTATTCGGCATAGCCGCCCCCCGGCACCAGAGCGCAGACATGGTCGCCCACCTCATAGCGGCGCACGCCGGGGCCAAGGCCGGTGACTTCGCCGGCGATCTCAAGGCCTGGCGTAAGGGGTGCTCCCGGCGGCGGCGGATAGCCCCCTTGCCGTTGCAGGATGTCGGGCCGGTTCACCCCCGCTGCCTTCACCCGCACCAGCAGTTGGCCCTGCCCCGGCACGGGAACGGGAAGTTTCACCGGAACCAATACGTCGGGCCCGCCCGGCTCCCGGATAGCAATTGCGGTCATCGTGGTGGTCATCGAAATCCCTCAAGCTTGATATCCCAACGGGCAATGACATAAATGGGCGATAGGCCGCAAGGAGGCACATATGGACCCCGACGACCTGCCAAAACCGAAGCCCCGGATCACCGTTGGCGAAAATTTGGAGTTGATGTCGGTCGCTGAATTGGAACAGCGCGTTGAGGATTTGGAGTCCGAGATTGTCCGCGTGAGGGCCGCCATTGCGTCGAAACGGGCCAGCAAGAGTGCCGCGGACAGCTTTTTCCGCTGAAATTCACGGTCCTTTTGCCTTAACACCCAGCGCCGTTAACCATTCGGTAACGAATTAGGTATAATTTTTCAAATCGTAATCCAGATGTTCTGGGTTCTCCGAGTGGCTCCTGTCCACTCTGTTTGACGCCTCCCTGTTAGAACTTGAAGCCGCGCCCCGTGCGCGGCTTTTTTTGGCCCCGGTTTTGCTTTGTAGAAAACTGAGAAAAGAAGCGGCACAGGTTATTGACCGGAAATGAAGCAGGCTCCATGATCCGGCGTCCGGTCCGTGCAGTTTTAAGTAAACGAGTAAAGGGTCGCTAAGCATGTCCGGTTTCGAACACACGGCAACACCCGTCGATTTCCTCGCCAAGTTCACGGCCTCGGAGCAATTCGAGAAAGTGTTCAAGGAGGGCATGGGGCTGGTTGAAGAGACCGCCAACTATCTGGATGGCCCCGGCCGCCAGGACGCCCGCCTGCTCGACCGCTACGGGGCCGTGGCCTACGCCACCGAAAGCATGCGCCTGACCACCAGGCTCATGCAGCTCGCTTCCTGGCTCCTGTTGCAGCGGGCCACCGGGGCTGGCGAAATGACGACTGAGGAATCCCGCAAGGAAAAACACCGGATCAGCCTTTCGGACATCGGCAGGGGCCACCCGCTCAACGGCTCCGAACAGCTCCCCGAGGCTCTCAAGGAGCTGGTCGAGCGCTCCCTCAAGCTGCACCTCCGGGTGCAGAAGCTCGATGTTATGCTGAACGTCCAGGTGAAATCGGAACCCCCCGAACAGAGCCCCATGAACGAGCAGCTTGACCGCATCGCCTCGGCTTTCAAGGCGGCTCGCGGCTAAAACCGCTTCCTTACTTTCCTAGGAATTGTTTCACGTGAAACACGGGTAATTGCCCTTTGGTTTCAACGTAGTCAAAGATGACAACCGCGTGCTGGCATGGTGTTTTTGCGTGTCAAAAGCGTGTGTTTCGGATGCCATTAAATTCGAATTCATGGCATCCAGAAACGGAGGCCTAGGTTCGTTACATGGCAACGCGGATCATCCCACCCTCGGAGATCCCCGAGCCGTTCACCGGGCGAAGTGTCAGGACGTAGTACGATCTCTGGGGCTTGCCGTCTTGCCATTCCCACATCAAGACGACCTTCATGTTGCCGGTGTCGCCGTTCATTTCACGGTGCCAAACAACTGTCTGAACGTAGAGTTTAGTAGGCGTCGGCGATAGGTCGCACAGCAACGCGTTTTGATGGAAGAGGCTGAGCGCCGCCTCCCCGCCTCTCGTTACAAAGGTTTCAGCGATGTTCTCGGCAACCTGGCGGTCGGAACAGGCGTACCATTGGCCGGTCGAAAAAACTCCGATGTAGAGTTCGTCATCCGATGCTCCTTCAGCGGGAGCACAGAGAGATACGCAAAGGACAATTACCGCCAGCAATTGACGATACATGGGACCTCACGTGGTACATCTCCGCGGATTGTCCTCCCACATTGTTTCGTTTTGATTAATTTTCTTAAAGTGAGCTGGTTACATCAGGCGCGGTTTTGAGGGGATGGCCCGCAAGGCGGCCTGTTGCGCCGGCCTTTTGCCGGAATAGTATTTCTGATATGGAAATTGTCATGACCAAGCTGGAACAAATCGAAAAATCCATTGCCGAACTCTCGGCCGAAGACCTTGCCAAGCTGCAGGCCTGGCTGGAAGAGTTCCGCTGGGAAATGTGGGACCGGCAACTCGAAGCCGATGTAAAGGCGGGCAAGCTGGACAAGCTTGGCGAAGAGGCTTTGGCCCACCATCGCGCTGGCCGTACCCGGCCACTGTGAAGCATTTCACGACGCCCGAATTTTGGGCGCACCACGGCGGATTGCCCGATTCTATCAAGAAAGTGGCTGGTAAATCCTTCCGCCTACTGGAATCAAATCCAAAACATCCATCGCTCAGATTGAACCCGTGGGCCGCTATTGGTCGGCTCGGGCATCGCTTGACTATCGAGCGCTTGCAATCAGGGACGGCGATGATTTTATCTGGTTCTGGATCGGCATCACAGGGAATATGACAGGCTGATCCGGTAGCCAGAGATCGTCGCCCCGAATTGATCTGGGCATCCTTGCGATTGCAGAGGATGCCCGCGTCAAGCGCGGGCATGATGAGAAAGTAAGGCAATGCTTTTCCTCTTCCCCCACCCTGAGGCAGCGGGCGCAGCCAGCCTCGAGGCTCTGCTTCGGAGCCTGCGGCTATGCTTCGAGGCTCGCGGTTTCCGCGAGCACCTCAGCACGAGGAGAGGGCCTACTTCTTCAGGAAGCCGAATTTCTGGTTGAACTTGGAGACGCGGCCGCCGCGGTCGAGCAAGGTTTGCTGGCCGCCGGTCCAGGCGGGGTGGGTCCTCGGATCGATGTCGAGGGATAAGGTGTCGCCGGCTTTGCCATAGGTCGAGCGGGTGACGAATTTGGTGCCGTCGGTCATCACCACGTTGATGGTGTGATAATCGGGGTGGATGCCTTGTTTCATGGGCCTATGCTCTTCTGATTGCCGGTTTCGGCCCCGGCCTATACAGGAAGGGCCATGAGCAATCAATACGAAGACGAGGCCCGCCGGAGACCCAAGGGAAAGAGCCTTAGGCCCCTCGCCCGCTTAGCGCCGTTTCTCCTGCGCTACCGGGGTCAGGTCATTCTGGCCCTTATCGCGCTGGTAGTCGCCGCGGCGGCGACACTGGTGGTGCCTATCGCGGTCCGGCGCGTCATCGACCACGGGTTTACCACCGCCAACGCCGAGCTGGTGAACCAGTATTTCGCGGTCATGCTGGCGGTTGTGGCCGTGCTGGCGGCAAGTTCGGCGATCCGCTTCTACTATGTCATGTGGCTGGGGGAGCGGATCGTCGCCGACGTGCGCGATGCGCTGTTCAGCCACCTTTTGAAGCTCAACCCCGGGTTCTACGAGACCCAGAAAACGGGCGAGGTGGTCTCGCGCCTCACCGCCGATACGACGCAGATCAAATCGGCCTTCTCCACCACGGCCTCGATTGCACTTCGCAATCTGGTGATGCTGGTGGGCGCCATGGCGATGATGATTGTGACCAGCCCCGAACTTGCGGGGCTGTCCCTGTTGGCGATTCCCCTCGTGGTGCTGCCGCTGGTGACCTTTGGCAGGCGGGTGCGGGCACTCTCACGGAAGGCCCAGGATGCGCTGGCCGAGTCCGCCGCCTTCGCTCAGGAACGGCTTTCCGCCGTCGCCACCGTGCAATCGAATGTTCAGGAAAACCCGGCGCGCAAAACCTTTGCGGCGGCGACCGAAACGGCCTTCGCCGCCGCTGCCCGCCGCACTCTGGCCCGATCCGTGATGACGGCGGCCATCATATCCGTGAGCCTCGGCTCCATTGTCTGCCTGCTGTGGTATGGCGCCAGCGAAGTGATGGCGGGCGATCTCACGGGCGGCACGCTCACTCAGTTTCTGATCTATGCCATTCTCGCCGCAAGCTCGCTGGGGCAGCTTTCGGAAGTGTGGGGCGAAATCCAGTTGGCGGCGGGTGCCGCCGAGCGCATTTCGGAACTGCTCGACGAGAAGCCCGTCATTGCAGCACCGGCCAATCCTCTCGGCCTGCCCTCGCCGCCCCGGGGCGAGGTGGCATTCCACCAAGTCACCTTCAGTTATCCCACAAGACCCGGCATCCAGGCCATCGCAGGGATAAATTTCACCGTGGCGCCGGGCGAGACGGTTGCCATCGTCGGCCCCTCGGGTGCGGGCAAGACCACGATCTTCGCGCTGATCCAGCGGTTCTTCGATCCCCAGACGGGCACGGTCAAAATCGACGGCATCGATGTGCGCCTCGCCGACCCTGAAGCGGTGCGAAGCCGCGTTGCCGTGGTGCCGCAGGATACGGTGATCTTTTCAGGCAATCTGCTCGACAACATCCGCTTCGGCAAACCCGATGCGAGCGAGAGCGAAGTTCGCGCCGCGGCGGTTGCGGCGCGCGTCGATGAATTCGCGGAAAAACTTCCGCAAGGCTATGGGACGGAAGTTGGCGAGCGCGGTGTCACACTGTCGGGAGGCCAGCGCCAGCGCATTGCCATCGCCCGCGCCATTTTGCGCAATGCGCCGATCCTGCTGCTCGATGAAGCAACGAGTTCGCTTGACGCCGAAAGCGAAGCGCTCATTCAGGAGGCTTTGGAAAAGCTCACGGCTGGCCGCACCACGCTGGTGATCGCCCACCGCCTCGCCACCGTCCGCAATGCGGGCCGTATCCTTGTGCTCGATGGCGGCAGGCTCGTGGCGGAAGGCGCCCACGCGCAACTGATCAAGGACAATCCGCTTTACGCCAAGCTGGCGAAATTGCAGTTCACCGCTCCGTCAGCTTGAGCTCGATTCGGCGGTTGCGTGACTTGGCTTCCTCCGTCGAGCCGGGATCGATGGGCTGGAACTCACCGAAGCCCGCGGCGACGAGATGATTGGGCTGGACGCCATTGTCGATGAGGAAGTTTACCACCGCAATCGAACGGCCCGCCGCCAGCTCCCAGTTTGATTTAAACAGCGAGGAGACGATGGGGTCCGTATCAGTGTGGCCATCGACGCGGAGCACCCAGGCGATATCCGCAGGGATTTCCCGTTCGAGCTGCTTAAG
>JACMJT010000361.1 GCA_014380505.1 Hyphomicrobiales bacterium
GATGCACGCGCTGGCCGTGAACCTCGACCGTCTTCGTGTCCAGATTGACCTTGAGTTCGCCCGTCTCGATGATCGATTGGGCGTGTCCCTTGGAGCGGCGCACCACGGCGTGAATGCGGGCGACGAGCTCATCCTTGTGGAAGGGCTTGGTCATGTAATCGTCGGCGCCGAAGCCCAGGCCCCGCACCTTGTCCTCGATGCCGGCGAGCCCTGAGAGAATGAGGATGGGCGTGTTGACCTTGGAGACGCGGAGCGTCTTCAACACTTCATAGCCCGACATATCGGGCAGGTTGAGATCGAGGAGGATGATGTCGTAGTCGTAGAGCTTGCCTAAATCGACGCCCTCTTCGCCAAGATCCGTCGTGTAGACGTTGAACCCTTCCGACTTCAGCATCAGCTCGATGCTTTGGGCCGTCGCGGTATCGTCTTCGATCAGCAGTACCCTCATGGCCGAAATCCCCTATGGCGCCGTCACGGGGGCGTGAACGACGCCGCCCGCAATGAACCGTTAACGCTCACTGTTAAGATAAGCCGGGAAAGGTTAACAAAACCTTCTGGCCACACACATACCGGAGGAGTTTACGCCACTGGAGGCAAACCGGAGGTTTACCCGCCTTTAAGCTTACCCGTTCATCATCGCTTCGACGACGCCCGGAATCTCCTGCGTAATTGATTCGGGTGGCCGTGAGAAGAGGACGCTTCCCTTGTCCTCCGGTTTGTTGAGTTGAGGATCATCACATGCGTTCACGCGATACGCTTTTGCGGCTGCACCGGTTCCGCACCGAGGACAAGCGGCGGCAAGCCGCCGACATCGAAAGCATGATCCAGGATTTCATGCGGAAATACGATGACCTCGACGCGCAGGTGAAGATCGAGGAAGGGCGGAACGGCGTTTCCGATCCCAGCCATTTCAATTATTCGCTCTCCGCCAAATCGGCCAGGGGGCGGCGCGACAATCTGATGAAATCGATCGCCGAACTGAAAGACCAGTTGACGGCAGCGCAAGGTTTGCTGGCCGAAGAGCAGGGGGAATTGCGCCGCGTCGAGCTGCTGGTCGAGAAGGAAGCGGGCAATGCTACGGCGCTGCCGCCGGGTGCTGTAACCTTGGCCGGCCTCCACGTCAGGTGAGGCGGGCGTTCCATAATTTTTCGTAGTAGGGCCTCGCGGCATCGGCAATCTTGGCCAACGCCGCGGGGAGTTCGATTGCAGTTGCCTCGGGTTTGGCAAAGCCGGTCGAGGCCCACACCGCATTGTACCAGTGGGGCGCCCAGACGCCGTCGAAGGGCTTGAGCCCTTTGGGCCAGCGCAGCATCGACTCGTGGAACGGGACGCGCAGGGCTTCACAGAGTTTGGTCAGGATGGAGTGGGGATGCTCCAGCACATCCTCGGCGTCGATCACCGGGGGCGCTTTGCCGGTGTGCTGCGCCACCTGATCGAAAATTTCCGCCTGCTCAACGAAGCCGATGTCGCGGAGCGTCACGTCGGGCCATTTCCGCGCATAGCTCGCCAGCACGCGCTCGGGTGAGCGGATGAGGAAGGCGTTGGAGAGTTTGGTGATCCAGCTCCGGTCGTATCCCGGCAACATGTGGTGAGTCATGTGCTTTTGATAGAAGAGCGGTTTCGATGCGGGGCCGGTGCAGCGAGCGACGAGCGCGTCCCAATCGCTGTCATTGGCGGCGATGATTTCCTCGCGCATGGGATGATCGTTGCCGTGATGGACGAGAGAGAAAGCGTAGAAGGGTTCATCCCAGGCCACGCAATCGGGCCTGTTGCCGAAGGCGTACATCATGGCCGTCGAGATATTGCGTGGGCCCGACCACATGGCGATGGTGGTCATGGAAGGGTTCTCTTCGCGTCGCGGGCGCAGAGTTCTTTGTAAGCTTTTGAGAGTTTGCGGGAGATTGGGCCCGCACCCGCCCATTGCTCCGTGGACAGAGGATTTCGCAACGGGCGGCCGTCGATCTCGCGCACGGGGGTGAGGCCGGCGAAGGTGCCGGTGACGAAGGCTTCGTCGGCGCCATAGACATCGTAGAGGGAGAATTGTTTTTCGAACACCGGGATGGCGTTGTCGCGGGCAAGGCGGATCATGGCGGCGCGGGTGATGCCGGGAATGCAGTATTGGCCCGTGGACGTCCACAACTCGCCTCGGCGGACGATGAAGAAATGGGTGGAATTGCAGGTGGCGACGAAGCCCAGGGGATCGAGCATCAGGGCTTCATCGGCACCGGCGTTTATCGCCTGAATAAATGCGGTTATGCAGTTCAGTTTAGAGTGCGAATTAAGTTTCTGATCCTGCACATCGGGAGCGCCGCGGCGGACATGGACGGTATGGAGTTTAAGTCCGCGCTCGAATTTTTCCGGGTCAGGCGTCTTGTATTCGGGGATAATGACGATGGTGGCCGGCGAAATCGTGACGCGGGGATCCTGGTAGGGCGTGGCCTTGACGCCGCGCGTCACCATCAGGCGGACGTGGACGCCCTCCGTCATCTTGTTGGCATCGAGGCAATCGAAGAGGCGTTTCACCAAGTCGTCCGGTGTCACGCCCACATCCATGAAGATGGCCTTGGCACCCTCATAGAGCCGCTCGATATGTTCACGCAGGAACGGCACGCCGCCGTTCACCACACGCAGACCCTCCCAGACTCCGTCGCCCAGGATAAAGCCGGAATCGAAGACCGAAACGACGGCCTTGTCGCGCGGGAACAGGCTGCCGTTCACCGAGATCAGGATATCGGCGTTGCGGGGATCGACCTGGCTTTCGTGGAGGGAGTTGGACATGGCTTCATATAAACGTGGGGTTGTGGAAAACAAAGCCCGGCGCGGGCACTCGGCTCAACCTCTGAAAGCTTTCATTCACTGCAATATTGCCCATTAAACCGATCAACAACTATAAATTGTATTTACCCGACGTCCACACTTTCCGGTTACATTCCCGCTCCATTCAACGGGCAGGTGGAACGGTCATGAATGACACTCTCCTCGCAGTGAAAGAGCGGCTGGCGGCGGTGGCGGGGTTGCCGTCGCTCGAATGCAGCGTGAAGCGGCATTGTGAAAATCTCGAAATGCTGGCGCGGACGCTCAAGAGCCTGGGCATGGGGGAACAGGAGATCGGCCAGAACGTGCTCTCGGTTTTCGAGGAATACGAGCGCGAACTGCTGCACGCGGTGGGCCATATGATGAAGGGGGCTAATCCATGAACGATTTGAACGGCGAGCGCGAGCAACTGCGGCTGCGCGATCTCCACGACTATGCCATCCTCGACACGCCGCCGGAGGAATCCTTCGACCGGATTACCGAGCTTGCCAAAACGATGCTGCGAACGCCGATGGCGGTGGTTTCACTGGTGGCGGAAAACCGCCAGTGGTTCAAATCGAAGATCGGCGTTGCCGCCTGCCAGACGCCGCGGGACATCTCGTTCTGCAACCATACGATCCAGCACGATGAACCACTGATCGTGCGGAACGCGCTCAAGGATCCGCGCTTCGCGTCGAGCCCGCTGGTGACGGGGGAGCCCAATATCCGTTTCTATATCGGGACACCGCTGCATACGCCGGGCGGCTATAATATCGGAGCGCTGTGCGCCATGGATACGGTGCCGCGCGATCCAACACCCGAACAAGTGAAGCTCTTGCAGGATCTCGGGCGTCTGGTGATCGATGAACTGGAACTGCGCAAGCTTGCCTATCTCGATCCGCTGACGGGAACATGGACCAAGCGCGGGCTCGAAGGGGCCATCAAGAATTTAAGAAAGGGCCGGGGCGGCGGAGCCTGTGTCGTCATGATGGATGTGGATCACTTCAAGCGCGTCAACGATACGCATGGGCACGACGCCGGCGACCGGGTTCTCAAAGCCCTGGCCCAAGCCTGCCGGGCGAGCCTCAGGCCCGCCGACATTATTGCGCGGGTGGGGGGCGAGGAATTCGCCATGATCCTGCCGGGAGTGGCGCTGCCGGAAGGCTTGATCGCCGCCGAAAAGATGCGGGCGGCGATTGCCGGGCAAACGGTGGCGACGCGGGAAGGCGCCATCTCGGTTACCGCGAGTTTCGGCGTGGCGACGGCGGCGGGCGACATGGCGGAGTTTCAAAATGCGCTGGCGGCAGCGGATAGCGCCATGTACGCCGCCAAGGCCTGCGGCCGCAATGCGGTGCGCGCGGCGGGGTTTTCTGGTCAGCGGGGCAAGGTGGCGTAGGCCGAGGAGGCCTCACCCGGCCTTCTCGCCCTAATTTCTACGTTTCTTTTATTCTCATCATGCCCGGACTTGATCCGGGCAACTTCGCTGCTCAGCACGATGGCCGGGTCAAGCCCGGCCAAGACGAGAATGAGGAGGAAAATGCGAATAGGCAAGGCTCGAAGCTGTCCTCTCCCCGCTGCGCGGGGCGAGGAC
>JACMJT010000362.1 GCA_014380505.1 Hyphomicrobiales bacterium
TCCTCGATTGCGCAATGGGCGGCAGTTGAAGCACTCAATGGCTCGCAAGATTTCATCGCCGCCAACAACAAGGTGTTCAAGGAAAGACGCGATCTGGTGGTCTCGATGCTCAATCAGGCAAGCGGCATTTCATGCCCCACTCCGGAAGGGGCTTTTTATGTCTATCCCTCTTGCGCGGCAGCCATCGGGAAGATGGCGCCCTCGGGAAATACCATCAGGAACGATGAAGACTTCGTCACCGAATTGCTTGCCGCCGAAGGCGTCGCCGCGGTGCATGGCGGGGCTTTCGGAATGTCGCCGTTCTTCCGTATTTCCTATGCGACGGGGACCGATATTCTGGCGGAAGCGTGCCAGCGCATCCAGCGTTTTTGCGGCAATCTCAGATAAGGGAAAACCTGAACATGTTCGATAGGTCCGTGCCTGTCCTTATTCATTTTCTGAAAGGTCTTTCGGCAATCCTCAAGAAGGCCGAGGGTCATTGCGAGATCAAGAAGATCGACGCTGATGCGATCCTCCAAGCGAGGCTTTTTCCCGACATGTACCACCTCATACGGCAGGTGCAGCTTGTCACGGATTTTGCCAAGGGCATGGGCGCGAGGATCGCGGGAATACCGGTTCCGAGTTTTCCTGATGAGGAAAAGACATTCGGGGAACTCCAGGCCCGGATCGGCAAGACGATCGATTTCCTCGGGACGCTGAAGGCCACGCAGTTTGCCGATGCAGCGAAGCGGACTGTCACAATCAAGGTTGGCGGACAGGATATGAGCTTCGAGGGGCCGCAGTACCTGGCGAATTACGCGATGCCGAATTTTTATTTCCATCTGACGACCGCCTATAACATTCTGCGCCACAACGGCCTTGAGTTGGGCAAGAAGGATTTTATGGGCCGCGCCTGAGGAGAAGACTTCCGTGCCCTGGATGATCGTCAGCGAAGACACTGCGGAAGGCCCGGCGCTGCGCCGGAACCGCCCGTTGATGGATGCCCATTGGGCCTATGAGCAGTCCATCAAGGAGAAGATTCTGTGCGCCGGAAGTCTGCGGAGCGACGATGGCGTCACGCCTATCGGCAGCCTGCTGGTTCTCGACGTCGAATCGCGGGAGGAGGCAATGGCGCTCTTCAAAGCCGATCCGGCGACGGTGGCGGGCCTGCGCGGCAATGTCACGGTGAGACGCTGGAACAAGGCGATTTTCAATGGCGCCGTTTGCGACTAGGCCGTTTCGGTTTCCGTCTCGCGCCGCTTCAGCCAATAACCCACAACCACGACGAGAACGGCGCAGCCAAGGGCGAGCGCGTAGTGAACCGCAGCACCCGCCGGCAGGCCGAGATTGTGCAACGCCGGATCCCTGGCAATCATCTCGCCGGAAATCCAGCCGAGGAGAGCGGCGCCCGCCCAAACAAAGAGCGGAAAGCGCCGGATCAATTCGGTAACCAGTGTGGCGCCCACGACGATCAGCGGGATGGATACGGCAAGGCCGAAAATGAACAGCCAGTAATTGCCGCCCGATGCGGCCGAGATGGCGACGACATTGTCGAGGCTCATGACGATGTCGGCCATGGCGATGGTGCGCACGGCATGCCAGAGCTTGTCCGAAGCGGGGATATTTTTTTCTTCCGCGTGTTCCCCGCGCAGCAACTTCACCGCGATCCACAGCAGCAACAGTCCGCCGGCCGTCATCAGAAACGGGACGAGCATTATTTGGGAAACAACCAAAGCGAAGAGGATGCGCAGGACGATGGCAGCGCCCGCACCCAGAATGATGCCCCAGCGCTTCTGTTTTTCCGGGAGGGAGCGGCAGGCGAGGGCGATCACCACCGCGTTATCGCCCGAGAGCAAAAGGTCAATCCAGATGATCTGGCCAATGGCCAGCAAAGTCTCGGTCGAAATATCCATAACCTTCCCGAATCCGTTTTGGCGAACATGGGGGTAGCCGCCGCAAAGAGCAAGCCGGGAACTTTCCCGCAATTCAACCGTTGGGGAGGACGTAATCCCGTCATATTGGCGGGCGAAACCACGCAGGACGGTTCAAAAAAAGGAATTTCAAATGAATAAACTTGTCGTTACGTCGCTTATTGCCCTCGGCCTCACCATTTCAGCTGCTGAGGCGGCGAAATCAGGGGTCAAGGTCGGCCTCCTGTCGTGTGGCATCGATGGCGGCGTGGGCTTTATTATCGGCTCGTCCAAGGGAGTTGATTGTGTGTATGAGCCTTCGGGCGGTGGCCGCACCGAGCATTATGAGGGTTCGATCGGCAAGCTCGGCGTCGACATTGGCGTGACCGGCAAAACGGTCGTCGCCTGGGCGGTGTTTGCCCCGGGTAAAGTTAAGCGCGGCGCCCTTGAAGGCAGCTACGGCGGCGCCACGGCGGAAGTAACGGTGGTCGGCGGGCTTGGCGCCAATGTACTGGTCGGCGGGTTCGAAAAGTCCATCAATCTCCAGCCGGTCAGCATACAGGCTCAAACGGGTCTCAATATTGCGGCGGGTATCGCCGGCCTTCGCCTCAACTACGTGGGCCAAGGCAAGTAAGCCGGTTAAAGAGTTTTTGGAAGGCCGGGCTCGCGCCCGGCCTTTTTATTTGAGCGCGGTCAAGCGAACTCGCGGACGAACCGCTGTTGTTTGCCGCCGGCATTGCGAGGCAGCTCCGCCATACGCTTGAAGGCCACGCGAAGCTTCGGATGCAGCGCCTCACGCAAGTGCGCGGTCAATTTGGCGGCGCCCTTTTCAGTGACGTCTTTTTTCGCCGAATAGCGCACTTCAAACTTCAGTTCCGTGACTTGCGCGATTTGAACGGCCTGGGCGCGCAGCACCTTGTTCAGGCGTGTCTTGTCGATCATGACTTCGCTGCCGTAACCGTCGGGAAAGCGGAAAACAGGGTCTTGGCGGCCCTCGATACGAAAAAGCACGGGCAACTGGCTTCCGCAGGTACACGAATCGCCCACCGTGGCGATATCGCCCTGTTCGTAACGGATCAACGGCTGCGCCGTGCTGTAAAGAGGCGTTACGACGACACGGCCGCTTTCGCCCGGCGCGCAAGGGCGGTTTTGCGGGTCGAGCACTTCAAGCAGGACCAGTTCCGAATTCACGTGATAGTGCGGGCCCGCGGTGCACTGGCAGGCCATGAGGCCCGCTTCCTTCGAGCTGTAGATGCTTATGGCTCGCGCGCCGAAGCTCTTGTGAAACAGCGCCTGCTGGTCTTCGCTCACACCCTGGCCGTAACAGACGACGGCATCGAGCTTCAGGCGCTTCCTCAACTTCAGGTTTTCCCGGGCCAGAATTTCGGTGGTGTTGGGAAGCTCGGTGATGTAGCGGCAATTCTCCGCCATCATGATCTGGAGCTTTTTCCGCTCGGGCAAGCGCAGATTGATTTTCAGATTTTTTCCACGCACCTGGGGTGTTGCCGGAAACGCCGACCATGTGCCAATCCGGACATCGGGAATCGTCATGTGCTTCTTGGTGAATGCGAAGGAGGCGTTGGCCTGGGTTCCGTCGATCCGATGCAAATAATGCATCCGCCCGACGGCGGCGGTCTTTACCACGCTGGCGATGGCTGTCGCCGTGATCGTGATGGGCACTCCCGAAGAGCCCGATGTGCTGAATTTTTTTGTGGGGCCGTGTCCGGGCGGCAGCGATTTTGCCATTAGTTCGGCTGGGCTGTCGCGAAGAAAGGATTTGGTCAGAATCGGAATTTCCGCCCAGCGGCTCCAATCGATGGAACCGTCGGATCTGAAAACCGCGTCCAGCCGCTTTGCGTAAAACGGAACCTGGGCGCGGGCGTGGCGCAGCAGGTGAGCAAGCTGATCGCGGTTGTATTCGACCATCGTCTTCCGCGGCCAAAACTGGCTTTCCAGTAACATCTGAAAGATGCGGTCGCGAATTGGTAACATGAGAATTTGTTTATGGATTTGCGGGCCCTTTGCTTGCCGCCCTGTAGAATGCGAGTCAAGCTGTTGCCTTTTTACCGCTGGTTCCGGAAATTCGGCTGTGTGCACAGGGAGGCGCTTGGCTTTGTGCCTTTGGTGTGTTTACAATGGGGACATAACCGGGCCGCCTCAAGGCGGTGATTCTTGCAGGGGTACATCATGAAGAAAATGCGGATTTCCAGCATTCTGCTGTCAGGCACGATGGCTGCGGCCATGTTCGGCGCCGCGGCGACCGCCGCCGATTTCGAGGATGCGGGGCCGCTACCCGCCGTGTCCGGCGTTAACGGCAAGATTGAACTGGGTGGCGGCTGGGCCGACATCGAGGAGTTGGACGACGATGCCCTGTTTTACGGCGGCGCCGCGCTGAGCTTCCCGGTGGGCGATACGTTCGGCCTGCAGTTTGACGTCTCGGCGGTCGATGTCTTCAACGACACGCTGGTGGGCGGCAACGTGCATTTCTTCACCCGCGATCCCGATTCCTATCTCCTCGGCATCGTGGCCGGCGCCGGCTTCGCCGACGATGCCGACCTTTATTTCGTAGGCCCGGAAGCCGAACTCTACCTGGGGAACTTTTCAATCGAAGCTTGGGGCGGCTATCTCAATCTCGACTTCGACGGCGCTCCCTCGGAGGATGAATTCTTCGCGCAAGTGGACTTGGGTCTCTATGCCACCGACGATTTGCGCTTCACGGTCGGCGCAAGTTCTGTCGCCGACTTCGAATCAGCGCACGCGAGGGTCGAATGGCAGATTGGCGACATTGGCCTGCCGCTGTCGCTCACGGCTGATGCCGAAATCGGTGAAGACGACTTCATGGCTTTCACCGCAGGTATCAAGATTTATTTCGGCGCGGAGGACAAGAGCCTGATTCGCCGTCATCGCGAGGACGATCCGCCGATCCGCGCGCTGAGCCTGTTCACGGCCCTGGGCAATGGCGCGTTCCTGAAGGCCGCGGGCTGCGATCCGGAATTTGGCGGCGGTGACGATGGCGGTGGTGACGACGGGGGCTGTGCTGGTGGTGGTGACGATGGCGGGGTGGATTGCCTCGATGGCGATCCGGAGGATTTGGCACCTCCATATTGTATCGACTGATCATCTTACCCGCTCTTGACGAACGATTGGATCGCAGGCAACTGCGGTCCTTTTCGTTGGGGTAAATATGAAACGGCGAATCCTGTTTGGGTGGGATTTTGGCGCGGGCAATGGCCATGCAGTGATATTGCGCGAGATTGCCCGCCACTTCCCGCCTGAGAGCCATGATCTGCTATTCGCCATGCGTTATCCGGTGACGGCTATTTCCGTGGGAATTGATCCCCGACTCGTCATCCAGGCCCCTGACAATGCTTTGCGGCCGGCCGACCAGCCGCTTTCCAAACCCGTGGCGAGGTCGACCTACGGCGAGTTCGTCTGCGAGGCCCTGATCGGGCCAGGGCGGGATTTCGCCCAGAGGCTGGCCGGCTGGGATAGCATCATTACCGCCTTCAAGCCCGATGCCATCGTCGCCGAATATGCACCGGCGCTCAGTCTGTTCGCCCGTGGCCGCGTTCCGGTGGCAGCTATCGGATCGGGCTATTCGTTGCCGCCTGCCGGAATGGCGGAGTTTCCTTCGTTGACGAAAAAACCGCTGCCGCGCTTTGCCAGTGAAGCGGAATTGGTTGAAAGATTGAACGGTTACTTGCGGAAAGCGGGTGCTCTGCCCATCGACAGGCTACCGCAACTCAATGCCGCCGATACCCACGGCCTGATGACATTACCGCTGTTGGATCCCTATCTGGAGTTTCGCGATGGCGGCTGTCTCGGCATCAGTCATTCCGGTCCAGCGCCTGTCCCCGTACAAGCGGCTGCGGGCTTCATCGCTTATTTCGGCGAGCCGTGGCAGCTCAATGGCGCGTTCCTCGACGGCTTGCTCGGCGCGGGCATTGCCGGTCAAGCGTTTTTGGGACCACCGCTCAGGCGCACAGTGAAACGTATGGCGGGAAGCAGCATTACAATCAACGACCGGCCTTTTGATATCGCCCGCGAAATGCCTGGCAGGGCGGTGGCCATCCATATGGGAACGCTCGGCTTTGCCGCCGCCGCCGCATGCGCCGGAATTCCCCAGTTCATGCTGCCGCAGCATCAGGAGAACA
>JACMJT010000363.1 GCA_014380505.1 Hyphomicrobiales bacterium
AAGCCATCGCATTCGAGTCAAATCCCGAGCGGCTGAAGATGATCGCCGAAAATGCCGATCGCCTCGGAACCCCGCGCCTCAAAATTATTGCCGGTGAGGCTCCGGCGGCATTTCCCGATCAGGCAGTACCCGACGCCGTGTTCATCGGTGGCGGTCTGGGAATTCCAGGCGTCTTCGAAACGGCATGGGAGATGCTCAAGCAAGGCGGCGCCATGGTTGTAAACGTCGTCACTATCGAGGGCGAATTGCATCTCTACGATCTTCACGAAAAATACGGTGGTGATCTCGTGCGCATCGAAGTCTCCCATCTCACCCATATCGGCCGCCTGCGCGCCCTGAAGCCGCGCATGGCCGTTACGCAATGGCGGATGCGCAAACCGTGACAACTCTGGGAAAACTCTACGGCGTTGGCGTCGGCCCCGGCGATCCGGAACTCATGACGGTGAAGGCCTGGCGTCTCATTTCCACGGCACCCGTGATCGCCTACCTCGCAGCCAACGGCCGGGACAGTACGGCCCGCGATATCGCCAAGCCTTTTTTGCCCGACGACGCGATTGAACTCGCCATCGACATGCCCATGCGCACCGAACGCGAGCCTGCACAGAAAGCCTACGATAAAGGCGCTGCCGCTATCGCAGCTCACCTGCGCAGCGGGCGCGACGTCGTCATGCTGTGCGAGGGCGATCCCTTTTTCTATGGCAGCTTTATCTATGTCTTCGCGCGGCTCGCCAAGGATTACGAAACCGTCGTCGTGCCCGGCGTCTCCTCTATCACCGCATCCGCCGCCGCCATCGGCCGCCCACTTGCCGCCCGCAATCAGGTGCTTAAGGTTCTGCCCGCCACCCTGGAGGCGAAGCGCCTGCATGAAGAACTGGCGACGTCCGAATCCGCCGCGATCATCAAGGTGGGCCGCCATTTCGGCAAGGTGCGGGGCGTTCTCGCAGGTCTTGATCTCGTGTCCACAGCCGTCGTGATCACCAAAGCCACGCACGAGGACGAACGCGTTTCAGCGGTGGCGGATATCGAAGGCGATACATTGCCCTACTTCACCACCATCCTCGTCCATGCCGGAAGCGAGACATGAGCAAACCCGCGATTTTTATCCTTGGCATTTCCGCCTTGCCGCTGGCGCAAAAACTGAAAAAGACGCTGGACGGAGAAATTCACACGCCCCTCCACGTCACCGGCGGCGATGTTGCATACGCGAAAGCGACGCAACATCTTTTTCAGCTTTTCCGCACTGGCCGGACGATAATCGGCTTGTGCGCTAGCGGCATTCTCATCCGTGCCATCGGACCGCATCTTTCCAGCAAGCGTGACGAGCCTCCGGTTATCGCCCTTGCCGAAGATGGTTCCATCGCCGTTCCCCTGCTTGGCGGCCATTGCGGCGCCAATGAATTGGCGCGCCGGATCGCCGGGCTGTGCGGAGGCCATGCCGCGATTACCACGGCGAGCGACATCCGCTTCGGGTCGGCCTTCGATGAACCAGCCGATGGTTACATTCTGGGGAATCCGCAGGATATGAAATCCGCTA
>JACMJT010000364.1 GCA_014380505.1 Hyphomicrobiales bacterium
CCGATCCCGGCCAGCCATGCGTCATCAGGAGCGGCAGGGCGTCCAGCTCAGGCGAGCGGATGTGAAGGAAGTGGATGCCGAGGCCGTCGATCTCAGTCCGATGCTGGCCCCAGCCGTTGAGCATCGTCTCGCAGCGCCGCCAATCGTAGCCTGTCCGCCAGTGATCGACGAGCGCGCGCAGCTTGGCGAGCGGCACGCCCTGCGACCAGTCGCCGACCGGCTCGCGCTCCGGCCAGCGGGTTTGCACCAAACGCGCCCGCAAATCATCGAGAGCTGCTTGCGGCGCGTGATAGGTAAAGGCGTCAACTCGCGCATCGGATTGAGCCCTGACGGCGTCGAGAGAACCGTTGGCGAAAACCAATGCACCCAGTCCCGCCCTTAAAAGATCGCGCCTTGTCGGTGCGAAGCGGACGTTCACCGGCCGTATTCCAGTTTCGGATACCAATCCGTGCCGCGGCCCTCCGGCGTCGAATCGAGGATAGTCCAAAGCGGCATGAGATCGGGAGCGCCGCGCGGATCCTGACCGGGGTCGGCGGTTTCCATGCCCATTTCGCCGCTCCAGAAATGGCGGATTTTACCGTCGCGTCGCGTGAAGACGTTGAACGCCGGAACATCCGCGTCGTCCGCGCTGACGTAGGCGCGGGTATAGTCGCCGTTGCCATCGGAATAGAGCTTGAGGTTGTCCCAGTGGCGCTCTTTCTTGAACGCGGCAAGACGCTGCATCGGCGAGCGCGCAACAACGGCCAGCGCAATGCGCTGCCCGACGTCCTGCGCCTCGCCATCCCAGGCGCTGAGGAGCGAGGTACACATGGGGCAGGGGCGTTCGCGCTGCGGCCCGAACATGTAGCTATAGACAGCGAGCGTCTGCTTGTCCGCGAACAGATCAGCGAAACGGACGGGTCCATTCTCGTCCTCAAAACGGTAATCCTTGCTCACTTCGCCACCCGGCGGCAGGGCGCGGCGCTGCTCGGCCACCCGCTCGATGTGGCGCCTGAGTTCAATCTCTTCCGCCAAAAGCAGATCGCGCGCCTTGCGATACTCCGCGCTTTCGTTCGGAAACCGAACGCCATTCTTCCTTGCCAATTCCATTGCCGGCTTGAGTAGTTGTTGCGGGGCCATGATTTTTTCCTTTGGTTTTATTCAACTGTGAACGCCACCCGTTTCTGTTGGTTCCAGGCATGGCGCCGGACTAGGATGGCGCATTCGCCGCGAAAAGCGCCATGTGGTCGGCCAGTGCTTTGCGGAAAGCGGGCCTCGCTTCGCAGCGCAGGCGATAGGCTTCGACTGTCGGTATTTCGGCGACCAGATCGGTGTGGCGTAGGAAGCGCAACACCGTTGTCATGAGCAAATCCCCGGCAGTGAAACGGTCCTCGAGATAATCGCGCCCGTCAAGCCAGCCCGCCAAATCCGTGAGCTTGGTCTTCACTGCCTCGACTGCGGCGGGGCGGCGCATTTTTGCCCATTCCTCCTCGGCGTGGAACAGGTCGATGGCGGCGAGTTTCTCGATATCCGGCTCAACTGAGTTCAATGCCGCGAACATCCACGTCTTTGCCCGGGCCCGTGCGCCGGGATCGGACGGCATGAGCGAGCTCGACCGCTCGGCAATGTGCAGCACGATGGCGCCGGACTCGAACAGTATCAGCCCATCATCCTCGAAGACTGGCACCTGCCCGAAAGGCTGACGGCGCCGATAACCAGCCGATAGTCGATCCTCGAAGCCGATCGGCCGTTCCTCATAGGCAAGACCACTCTCCTCAAGGGCCCACCGCACCCGCATGTCTCGCGAAAGGCCTTGGGCAAAAGGGGGAACCCAGAGAAATGGGGTTAGTTTGATCATGGTTGTCCTCCTCAACAGCTCACTTGACAATAACGTTGATATCAACATAAATAGAACATGTCGAAACGTCAAACCGTTTCTTTCGCCACCACGATCCAGGTCCGCGACAATTGCCTGTGCTTGCACGCTCAGCGGGCGGCGCGGGCTTTGGCACGCCATTTCGATGAGGCATTCCGGCCGCTTGATCTCACAAATTTCCAGTTTTCGCTGATGATGTCGCTCAATCGTCCAAGCCCGCCCAATATGGGCGCGGTGGCCGCTGTGCTCGCCATGGATCGCACCACGCTGACCGCCGCCCTGAAGCCGCTTCAGCGCCGAAAACTGGTAAAGGTCAAAGCGGGGCCGAAAGACAAACGCATTCGTTTAATGGAGTTGACAGCCGCCGGTCATGGGTTACTGGCGAGGGCCGTTCCCATCTGGGAGGAAAGGCATAAGGAGCTCGAAGGTCTGTTGCTTGAATCGGGAGGCGACAGGCTGCGCCGCGACCTTCTCGCACTGTCGTGAGGTACGGAGGGAATTAGATGGAGAAGCTCGTGCCGCAGCCGCACGACGCGGTGGCGTTGGGGTTTTTCACCCGGAACGACTGCCCGATAAGATCGTCGACGAAATCGATTTCCGCGCCCGCCAGATAGGCCTGCGAAATAGAATCGATCAGCGCCATTGCGCCGTCCCGTTCGAGCACGAGATCGTCTGCGTTGGGCGCTTCCGCCAGATCGAAATCATACTGAAAACCGGAGCAGCCGCCGCCGTTCACCGCAATCCGCAAGGCGCGTTTGGCGGGATCGGCGCCGACAATCTCTTTGATGCGCGCTGCAGCGCGACCGGTAAGGGTTATTTCAACCATGGTGATCGTGTATGTTGGGCGGAACGACGTGCTTGTCAATGGATTCTCAAGGATGCGCCGCCATACAGCCACCTATTGTTCGCGCGAGGAAGATAGCCGCGGCCGCCTGGTGCTGGAGCCTGAAAGCACCCAGAGGAGCCCCTTTGCCCGAGACCGCGACCGCATTATCCATTCCTCGGCCTTCCGCCGCCTCAAGCACAAGACCCAGGTGTTTGTTTACCACGATGGCGATCACTACCGGACCCGCCTCACCCACACCATAGAAGTAGCCCAGATAGCCCGTTCCATCGCCCGTGCCCTGGGGCTCGACGAGGACCTGGCCGAGGCTCTGGCGCTGGCCCACGATCTCGGCCACACGCCCTTCGGCCATGCTGGCGAACGCGAGCTCGACGTCCTGATGCAGCCCCATGGCGGTTTTGATCACAACGCCCAGTCGCTTCGCATCGTGACAAGGCTGGAGCGCCGCTACGCCCAGTTCAACGGGCTCAATCTCACGTGGGAAACACTCGAGGGGCTGGTGAAACACAACGGCCCGCTGATCGATCATGAGGGCTATGCTCTCGGCCCCTATCGCGAGCGCGGCCTTCCCGACGCCATCATCGAATACGCCGAGGCCCATGATTTGGAACTGTCGTCATTCGCCAGCGCGGAAGCACAGGTCGCGGCCATCTCCGACGACATCGCCTACAATGCCCACGACATCGACGATGGACTGCGCGCCGGGCTTTTCGGCGTCATCGATCTTGGCGATGTGCCGCTCGCTGGCGAAGCGCTTTCAGCCGTTCTCAAACTTTACCCGGGAATCGAAATGCAGCGCATCGTCCATGAGACAGTCCGGCGCCTGCTTGCCGCCATGGTGGCCGATGTGCTGCACGAAACCCAGCGCCGGGCCAAACGCCTGCAACCCAAGTCTGCGCAAGCCGTGCGCGAATTGGGCGAACCCCTCGTCTCGTTCAGCGAGCAGATGACCGAAAAGAATCGCGTGCTGCAAACTTTCTTGGCGGAGCGAATGTATCGCCACCAGCGCATCGCCGACATCATGGCCCGCGCCAAGCGGGTCGTGCATGATCTCTTCGGTGCCTATATCGGCGACCCCGAGCTGCTACCGCCCAACTGGCGCGAGGACTCATTCACCGATGACCGCAGCCGCTTTGCCCGCCAGGTCTGCGACTTCATCGCCGGCATGACCGACCGCTACGCCCTCGACCAGCACAAACGCCTGTTTGACCTTGATCCCCTTTTCAGATAGGGCCTGAATTCAACAAGTTAGAGCAGCATGCGAAAGTGTCTCTCCATGGCCGCCCACCGAGGCGGCCATCCAGATTGGATCACCGGCTCAAGGCCGGTGATGGAGAGAAAGGGAAGATCGACAATAAAAAACGTCACGCGCTAGAGAGCTGCATGAACCTCTTTTCTTATTTCCTCGACATCTTACGGACCGACATTACATCGCTTGCAAAGGAGCAGGGCGTCCTTGCCGACTTGAGCCGCGTGACAGTGGAACCGCCCCGCGAAGCCGCCCATGGCGACGTCGCAACGAACGCGGCAATGGTCTTGACCAAGAACTTCGGCAAGCCGCCGCGCCAACTCGCCGATTCGATCGCCGCGAAACTTGGAAACCATGCTGATGTTGAAGCCGTCGAAGTCGCCGGTCCCGGATTCATCAACATTCGTCTCAAGCCACATTTCTGGCCGCGCGTGCTGGAGTCCGCACTACACCTCGGCGACGCCTACGGGCGCTCATCGCTGGGCGGTGGCCTGAAGGCCAACGTCGAATATGTTTCCGCCAATCCCACCGGGCCATTGCATGTGGGCCATTGCAGGGGCGCGGTTTTCGGCGATGCGCTGGCCGAACTGCTGACCGTTGCGGGGTACGATGTCACGCGGGAATACTACATCAACGATGCGGGCGCTCAGGTCGATACGGTGTCGCGCTCGGCATACCTGCGCTATCGCGAAGCCTTGGGCGAGACGATCGGCGAAATTCCGGCGGGCCTCTATCCCGGCGAGTATCTGAAGCCGGTGGGTGCGGCCCTTGCAAGAGAGTTTGGGCGCAGCCTCCTCGATCTGGATGAAGCCCAATGGCTGCCTGTCGTGCGTGAGAGAGCAATCGCCATGATGATGGATTTGATCCGTAACGATCTCGCGGCGCTCAACATCCACCAGGATGTCTTTTCTTCCGAAAAATCCCTCCATGAAAAGGGCGAAGTGGCGGATACGGTAAAAGACCTGCGCGCCGCGGGCCACGTCTATGAAGGCCGCCTGCCGCCGCCCAAGGGCGAATTGCCGGAAGACTGGGAAGACCGCGAGCAAACACTTTTCCGCGCCACCGAATTTGGCGATGACATTGACCGGCCGCTGCTCAAGTCGGATGGCTCCTACACCTATTTCGCCTCCGACGTTGCCTACAGCCGC
>JACMJT010000365.1 GCA_014380505.1 Hyphomicrobiales bacterium
AGTGCAGGACAGGCCGGGCGCCAAGCCGCTGGCGGTGACGGGCGGCGAGATCCGCTTCGACAATGTGGTGTTCGCCTACGATCCCGAACGCATTGTGCTGAAGGGCATCAGCTTCACCGTGCCCGCCGGCAAGACGGTGGCGATCGTGGGCCCGTCGGGCGCGGGCAAATCCACCATCAGCCGCATTCTATACCGCTTCTACGACATCAAGAGCGGCCGGGTGACGATTGATGGCCAGGATATCCGCGATGTGATCCAGGAAAGCCTGCGCAGCGTCATCGGAATCGTGCCGCAAGACACAGTGCTGTTCAACGACACGGTCAAATACAACATCGCTTATGGCCGGATCGGCGCCAATGAGGCCGAAATCAAGGATGCCGCGCGGCTGGCCCAGATCGACAAGTTTATCACTCTGCTGCCGATGGGCTATGACTCGATGGTGGGTGAGCGGGGCCTGAAACTGTCAGGCGGCGAGAAGCAGCGGGTCGCCATCGCCCGCACCATCCTGAAGAACCCGCCTATTCTTTTGCTGGACGAGGCCACCAGCGCGCTGGACACCGGCACCGAGCGGGAAATCCAGAGCGCGCTGAACGAAATCTCGCGCAACCGGACCTCGTTGGTGATCGCCCATCGCCTGTCAACCGTGGTCGATGCCGACGAAATACTGGTTCTGGATCATGGCGAGATTATCGAGCGCGGCCGCCACGCCCAGCTTCTGGACTTGAACGGCCATTATGCGTCGATGTGGAACAAGCAGCGTGAAGCCGCCGCGGCCCGCGAAAAGTTGAAAGAAGTAGAAAACGATCCCGATGTCGCCCCCGGAATCGCCAAAGCTGCACCGGTCTAGGCGGCGTTATCGTTCACGCAATTGGATTTAAGTATCCGCTTGGTCGAAGGCGGGTTCTTTGCGAGCTTGTTTTCCGGACGGATCGGACGGGGCTCGAGGTTGCCACCGCAATTGGGACATTTCCCTCCCAGCCGCGTCTCCACGCAATCGCGGCAGAACGTACATTCGAAAGTACAGATCATGGCATCTGTCGCGCTTGGCGGCAGATTCTTGTCGCAGCATTCGCAATTGGGCCGAAGTTCAAGCATCAATTACTCCGTCGTAGGCGCGAGGAATTTTGGGGCGTGAGCAGGAGCGCCGAGCGAAGTGTACTGAAAACGTACATGAGCGAAGGCGCGACGAACTCACGACCCAAAAGGACCGCGGTTACCAGTTGGTGAAGCTCCCATCAGGGCGATGGTTGATGGGTATCGGCGCATACGCCTCCGTCCAGTCGCCGATCATCTGTAACTTGCTGGTATCTAGCGTCACGCCCAGGCCCGGACGTTCGTTGGGCCATAGCTTGCCGTTTCTGAAGTCATAATTTTCCGGCAAATAAGGCCAGGGCTGGCGTCCCGCGGCCGTCATTTCCATCAGCGCCTTGACGGACGTGGCGGTCAGGCAATGCACCAGGGCGGTTTCGCCGATCGGGCCGGTAAAGTGCGGGATCATGCCGACATAATGGGTCTCGGCCAGGGCGACGACCTTCATATATTCGCTGATGCCGCCGACATTGGGCAGCGAGGTGCGGACATAGTCGATCAGCTGCTTTTCGATCAGCTTGTTGAGGTCCCATTTGTAGCCCAGCTGCTCGCCCATCGCGATCGGCACCTTGGTGCGCGCCCGGATAGTCTCATAGGCGTCGATATTCTCGCCGCGCACCAAATCTTCCACGAAATAGGGGCGCAGGGGTTCGATCAACCGAGCCAGGTTG
>JACMJT010000366.1 GCA_014380505.1 Hyphomicrobiales bacterium
AAGCCCGTCATCATGGGCCGCAAGACCTGGGAGAGCCTGCCGAAGAGGCCCCTGGCTGGCCGGACCAACATCGTCATTACCCGGCAAAGGGACTATCAAGCGCCCGGCGCTCAAGTGGCGGCCGATGTGGATGGGGCTCTCGACCTTGCCCGGGCCGGGAAGCCCGAAGAGATCGCCGTCATCGGCGGTGGCGAGATATTTGGTGCGTTTCTGCCGTTGGTGGACCGGGTTTATCTTACCGAGGTCGATCTTTCGGTCGAAGGCGACACATTCTTTCCCAAACTGGCGCCGGCGCACTGGCTGGAGACATCCCGCGAAGTGCATGAAAAGGGGCCGAACGACACGGCATCCTTCATCTTGCGCGTTTTGGACCGGATCGTTCCTTAACCTTGTTTAACCCAGGCCCAATGGACAAGGGGGGCCAAGGTTCCTATATCGACATGCAAATCAACACATAAAGAACAGGTGGGCAAACGATGCCGTGGAACAAAGAAGGCGGCGGGGGAAATCAAGGTCCGTGGGGGCAGGGTCCCTGGGGACAAGGGCCCCGCAAACCGGCAGGCGGACCCCGTGGGCCGAACCTGCCGCCCGATCTCGACGAACTGCTGCGGCGCGGGCAGGACAGGTTCCGCAATATCTGGCCAGGGGGTGGGCGAACCTCGTGGCTGGTCCCAGTTGCTTTGGTGGCGGTCTTCGTCCTCTTCAACAGCGTTTATCAGGTGCAACCCGATGAGCGCGGCATGGTGCTGCGGCTGGGGGCCTATTCCCGCACCGCAACGCCCGGTCTGCACTTTGCCCTATGGCCGATCGAGAAAATGGAGAAGCCCAAGGTCGGCACCGTGCGGCAAATCAATATCGGAGGCGAGGGCACTGAGAGCCAAATGCTCACCAGCGACAAGAACATTCTTGGCGTGCCGTTCTCGGTTTTCTGGCGTATCGCCGATCCGATGGAGTTTCTGTTCAACGTCGCGGATCAGGAACGGACGATCAAAGCCGTTTCCCAAAGCGCCATGCGGGAAATTGTCGGTCAGACACGCGCCCAGATGATCCTGACCACTGGAAAAAACTCGGTGGAAACGCAAGTTCTTCAAATCACCCAGGGTCTGCTCAACGATTACAAGGCGGGTGTCGTCATTACGGCGATCAATCTTGGCGACGTGCAGCCGCCACGCGAGGTGGCGAATGCATTCGCCGAAGTGGTGCGCGCAGGGCAAAATCAGCAGCAACTCATCAACGAGGCGGAGCAGTACAGAAACCAGCAGGTGCGGCTTGCCGAAGGCGAAGCAGCCAAACTGGTGGAAGATGCAAACGGCTATAAGTCCCGCGTGGTGGCGGAGGCCGAGGGCGAGGCGGCGCGCTTCCTATCCGTATACGAGCAATACAAGAACGCGAAGGATGTGACGCGCGAGCGGATTTTCCTCGAAACGATGGAACAGATACTCGGCAATACCAACAAGGTCGTCATTGAAGGCGGGCAGAACGGCAGCGGCGTCGTTCCATACCTGCCGCTTCCTGAATTGCAAAAGCGCGCCACCGGAACGGGCGAAACTCCGCAGAACTGATCAAAGGATTTCCAGCAATATGAATACCACCAGGAGCGTTCTCGGCATCATCGCGGCGGCGGCGGTGATTATTCTCTACATGTCCTATTTCGTGGTCGATGAACGGGAGAAAGCGCTTGTTCTCCGTTTCGGCGACATCAATCGGATCGTCGAGCGTCCCGGCCTGTATTTCAAGCTGCCTTTTGCCGATACCGTTACTAAGATAGAAGACCGCATCATCGTTTGGGAAAACCTCAACCGCCCGGTGCAGGATGTGGCCAGTCAGGTTTATAACGTCGACGCGATCACGCTTGCCCGCATCGCCGATGCCCGGCTGTTCCGCGAAACATTGGGCGCGGACCCCTTGCAGGCAGAGGCGCGCGTTGCGGCGCGGCTTGATGCCGCCCTCCGGCAGACCTATGGCCGCCGCTCTTTCGACGCGGCCTTGTCTTCCGACAGGTCGGTGATGATGCGCGAGATTCGCGACCAGGTGCGAAGCGAAGCGGAGTCGCTCGGCATCGAGATCGTGGATGTCCGGGTGCTCCGCACCGACCTCAGCGAAAATGTGCTTGAACAAACCTACAAGCGAATGGAATCGGAACGCAACGCGCTGGCGGCGGACATCCGCTCGCAGGGCGAGGCGACGAAAACCAGGATGAATGCCGAAACCGACCGCACCTATACTGTGAAACTCGCCCAGGCCCGCAAGCAGTCGGAAATCCTGCGGGGCGAAGGCGAGGCCGAGCGCAACTTGGTGTTCGCCGGGGCCTTCCAGCAGGATCCGGAGTTCTTCAGCTTCTACCGCTCGATGCAGGCCTATGCCAAGAGCATGGCGACGTCGGGCACCACGTTCGTGCTCGATCCCAATTCGGAATTCTTCAAGCATTTCGGCACCAAGACCAACAGCACGGTTCCTCCACGCCCGCAATGACGCACGACTTGTTGATGGCCCTTGGCCTCGTCTTTGTGATCGAGGGTCTTCTTTATGCCTTGGTTCCGGGGCATCTCAAACGCATGCTGCGGACAATGCAGGATTTAAGCGACGACCAGTTGCGCATGGGCGGCGTTTCGGCGATAGCTTTCGGCGTGGTGATCGTCTGGCTGGTTCGCAGTATAAGCGGGTAATCGAACGGAGATCGCGGCATGGACGGACGGCATGGAATGCTTCGCAGTGTAATGGCGGGGACGGCTCTCGGCCTACTCGCTTTGGGGCTCGTATTGTCGCCGGCTGTTGCGCCCTTCGCTCAGGCACAGGTGCAAGAACTTCCGACGGTGTCCGATCTCGCCGAGCGGCTATTGCCGGCGGTGGTAGAGATCACCGTTGAGACGAAGGGCAGCGGCCCCATTCCCAATATCCAGATCCCCGAGCTTCCGGACAATTCGCCCTTCAAGGATTTCTTTGACGACTTTTTCAAGCGCCAGCAACAGGGCCAGGGAGATCAACCCCGCACCATGACCTCCATGGGGTCTGGCTTCGTCATCGACGGCACGGGGATCATCGTCACCAACAGCCATGTGGTGGAAGGAGCCGAGTCAATCGCCGTCCGCTTCCACGACACCAGCGTTCTCAAGGCAGAACTGGTGGGCCGCGATCCCAAGACTGACCTGGCGGTTCTGCGGGTGAAGCCGCCCAGGCCGTTGTCCGGGGTGACCTTCGGTGACAGCGATAAGCTCCGCGTCGGCGAGTGGGTCATGGCCATCGGCAATCCCTTCGGCCTTGGCGGCTCGGTGTCGCTCGGCATCGTTTCGGCCCGCAATCGCGATATCAGTGCTGGACCCTATGATGATTTCATTCAGACTGACGCTGCCATCAATAAAGGTAATTCGGGCGGGCCTTTGTTCAATCTCAGGGGCGACGTGATTGGAATCAACACGGCGATCTTTTCGCCCTCGGGAGGTTCGGTCGGAATCGGCTTCTCGGTTCCCTCCAACACCGCCAAGGGCGTGGTTGCTCAGCTTCTGGAATTTGGCGAGACGCGGCGGGGCTGGCTTGGCGTTAAGATCCAGTCGATGACCGCCGATCTCGCGGAGAGCATGGAAATCGCGGCCCCGCGTGGCGCCCTCATTACCGATGTGACCAAGACCGGCCCCGCCGAGAAGGCCGGCATTGAGGCGGGCGACGTGATCATCGAATTCAATGGCCGTCCGGTGAACCAGATGCGCGATCTTCCGCGCATCGTCGCTGAGACGGAAATCGGCAAGCGGGTGACCGTGAAGCTGCTGCGCCAGGGCAAGGAGATGACGGTTACCACCGAAGTCGGCCGCCTCGAGGACGGCGAGAAGGTTGTGGCCCAGCAGGATGGCACGACGGATAAGGCAGCGGCGCCCGCTGTCGCCACGGTCCTCGGCATGACGGTGACGTCGATGACCGAGGAGCTTAGGAAGAAATATTCCATCGACGCCGACGTCAAGGGCGCGGTGGTTACCGAGGTGGCGGCGGAAGGATCGGCCGCCGACAATCGGCTCGAACCGGGGGATGTGATTACCAATGCCGGAGACAAGCCGGTTACGGGGGCAGGCGATATTGCGGAGCGGGTGGAGGAGGCAGAAAAGGCCGGACGGAAGTCGGTCCTGATGCACATCACCAAGGGCGGCAAGCAGTCGGAAAAGCGCCTTGTCGCGCTTAAGCTGAAGAAATAGGCGGGAACGGCGCTTGCTTAAGGTTTCTTTTTGCTTTGTTTCGGCTGCCGCATGGGAGAAATCAGCCGCTCGTAATCCTCTTCCGGTACGCCATAGGAGCCTCCGGCAGCCCTTTCCAGACGCGAACGGCTGAGTATTTCGATGCGGCCGCGCGTCGACTGAATGATGCTCTTGCCTTCCAGAATGTTAAGCGCTTCCGTTACCCCCGAGCGCCGGACGGCCAGCATGATCGCCAGAAACTGATGGGTCATTTCAAACTCGTTCGCACCGACCCGGTCGTGACACATCAAAAGCCAGCGCGCCAAACGTTCCTCGATTGTGTGGTGGCCATTGGCCAGCGCCGAGTGAGCGGTCTGAACAGTGAAGTTGTGAATGAAGCGCAACAACAGCGTATTGAA
>JACMJT010000367.1 GCA_014380505.1 Hyphomicrobiales bacterium
CCTCCTCGCCATGGCGGGCGATTACGATGGCCCCGCCTCCGCCACGGCCGTCTACGATTCTACGCTGGCCGCCGCCGTCAAGCGCTTTCAGATTCGCAACGGATTGGAGGCCAAGGGCGTTATCGGCAAGCAGACGCTCATTGCGATGAACGCGCCGCCCGCCGAACGCGCCCGGCAAATCATGCTCAACATGGAGCGCTGGCGCTGGATGCCGGAGTCCCTGGGTGATTATCACTTCATGGTCAATCTCGCGGCGTTCGAACTGCACGAAGTGAAAGCCTCAGAGATTGTTGGCCGGATGGATGTGGTCGTGGGCGCGGTGGCGACACAGACTCCGGAATTTTCCGACGAGATGGAATATGTCGAGATAAACCCCACCTGGACCGTGCCCTATTCAATCGCCACGGGCGAAATGCTGCCGAAGCTCAAAGCCGACCCTTACGCCTATGCCGCGGACTTCGACATGTTCATGAACGGCAAGTTGGCGCCGTGGGGAACGGTGGACTGGTTTTCTTATGGGCGCGGCAAATTCCCGTTCACATTCCGCCAGCGCCCGGGACCCAAGAATGCGCTCGGCAAAGTGAAGTTCATGTTTCCCAACACGCATAATATTTATCTTCATGATACGCCGGCCAAGGAGAAATTCCTGTCGACCGCGCGGGCCTTCAGCCACGGCTGCATTCGCCTCTCGCGGCCCATCGATCTGCTTTATACGGTGGTGGGCGGCATTGCCCGCTGGCCAAAGGCCAGGATCGAGTCAGCGCTCGCGGGCTTCAAGACAATTCAGGTGCCGCTACCGCAACGAATCCCTGTGCACCTGATTTATGCCACAGCCTTCGACGGCATCAACGGCATCGAGTTCCGCCCCGATGTCTACGGCCGCGACCGCAAGCTCTACGCCGCGCTATTCGGCAAGCCGTCGAGTTAGTTTAAGGCGTGGCTTGCTTCAGGGCCTCGATTGCCGCTGCGGCGTCCGGATTTCCGGCCGTGCTGGCGCGCACGTACCACTCCATGGCGCGTACTGGATCGGGCGTTAAGCCATGGACCTTCAGTTCAGCATAGACGGCTGGATCGTAGGTCTTGCCGGCGCCGATCGCCGCTTCAATGGAGCCTTGCGCGAAGGCCCGCTCGTAGAACTGGCGGGCCATGCCGAGATCGCCCGACTTCAGCAGGATGTCACCCTTCGCCAGAAGGCCCTGGGCCTCGGACTCGACTTGGGGTTCCTCGGACTCGGCCTGGGGTTCAACCGACGCCACTTGCTGTTCCTTGGGCGAGGGTATCGCCGCCGCGGCTTCGGACTGTCCCGCCGTCTTGATCGTCACACTTTCGGGAAGCGCCGAAGCGGGTGCTATCCGCAGGCCGGGATCGTCGATGGCGACGGTCATTTCCTTGATGGGTGCTGCAAGTTCGCCGGTCTTGACCTCGAAGGCGGCGACAGCCACGTCGAAGCTGGGCTGGCTGGTTTGCGGGACCACAAGCTTCACGCCCGCCGCGTCGGCCGCCGCGATCTGCCAGGCATTGTCCTCGGCTTTGGTGCCGGCCGTGAGATAGGCCGATTGCGGGAGGCCGGAGAGCTTCAGAATAAGGTCGTCTCCCGCCACCGCCGATTCCGCGTGGAGCATGAGCGGGATCATGCTGTTAAGTTCACCGCTCACATCCGACACATCGAGAGTTGCCGTGGCGATGGATTTCTTCGCCAGGATTGTCACGGTATCGGCTGCAGCAGGCGTTTCTGACTGCGGCCTTATCAGGCTGGCGATCTCGTCAGCCTTGGCGCCGATCGCTTTGTAGTGCGTTGCCCCGTAACCAAGGAGACTTCCGGCCAATACCGCAGCCATCCCAGCCGCAATATGCACCAAAGGGAGACGGCCAGACGGCGCGGAGACCGGCGCGGCATTGGTCTTGCGGTGCAATCTGCGTTGCGGCGCGTCATCTGGAACGTAAAAATGCTCGGCTTCTTCAGCCTGGCGCGCCGCCAGCACTTTGCGCGGTGGCGCCAGTGGCGCCCGCTGGTTCGGGCTGGCTACGCCTGTTTCATTGTCGGTTCCAAAACTTCTCTTGATCTCTCTGTCGAGAAGGGATGGCCTAGCACTGTCAACCGGCGCTCCGGCACGGCTCCGTATTGACCTGTACCGGTCCGCGGCATCATCAGGTGCTATGGGCTGGAGCGGCTGTGAAAACCAGCTTGGCGTCCGGTGGCGTTCAACGCCATGATTATCCTGGCCGGAGGCGACCGGTTCGGCATCTTCGATTCCGGTTTCAATGGCACGCTGCTGCGAAGAAGGTTGAAAAGCCATGTCAGTTCTCCACCTTTGATTGAGTTGCGGTTTGCAATTTTTCCGCGTGGGATTCGAGAGCCTCGGCCACCGCCGGATGGCGGCTCCAGCCCGGCACCAAAGCCGCGAGATTGAGGCTGGCGTCGCCGCTGCTTCCGCGCTGCAGGGCGGTGAACAGCCCGTCCGCGAAACGCTGTATCTTGGCGTATTGCGGTGTTCCCCGTTGCCGATCGAGCACTGCTACAACCAGTGACGCCGAGATCGTCTCCACCGGGCGAGCCGCATCGACGAAACGAGGGTAATCCTCGTTCGTAACCAGTGATGGCGCGTAGATATCTTGCAACCCTTCGGGTGCTGCGACATCGATCAGATGCAATCCCATATCGGACTCAAGGACCTTGAGTTCGGGCAAGGGCTTGCGGCCGACGAGAATGGCCGCGTCCGCTTTGCCCTCGACTACCGCCCGAATCGCCGCGGCGCCATTCGCTTCAATTGTCTTGGCCGAAATGCCCGTGGCTCCGAGCAGAAACTGGCCGGCTACGTAGGATTCACTCACCGCCGGTCCCGTCGCCACGGTCTTGCCGTCAAGATCGGACAGCGAATTGATATGGGGTCCCGCGATCACATGAACATCCAGCGGGAAAAGCCGCACGACGAACGCGAACTTGCTGTCGATATTCTCGAGCAGCCCGTTGCGCTCCATGAAAGCCAGCGTGTCCGAAGGCACCAGTGCCGCATCGACACCCCTGATGTAAAACAGATCGGTCAGCGTCTGCACCGGGCCCTTGCCGGCCATCGGCACAATACGCAGCCCATTCTCGTGGTCTACGGCGTGGGAGAGGCGCAGCAAAAGCGCCATTTCATCGGGCGTGGCGGCGAGCACGCCGACCGCTGTGTCATCCGCATTGGCTGTGATGGATAGCGAGCCCAGCCCCATGAAAACACACAACACTATTACAAACCGTGCAACGGCATGTTTCATGCCTTGCATACTCCTTCGTCATTGACCCGCCGTCCCGCTGCAGGGGCGTACTTCAGCTGCACGCGCATTTCTTGGCTCAAATGAAAGGCCAAGAGTGGCGCCACAATGTGGCGAAGAGCGGGCGATAATGTGATGGCTGATCAGGATCAAATCGGCATGGGGGTTGCCCGGGCGCCCTTCTGCCAGGCACGGAGGCAAAGATATTCCATGATCAGGGATGCCGCCGCCAGCGAGGTAATCTCGGCGTGATCGTAGGGAGGCGAGACTTCGACCACGTCCATGGCCACGAAATTCACATCCGTCAGCTTACGGATGATCGAGGCGGCCTGATGATAAGTTAGGCCGCCGGGAATGGGAGTGCCGGTTCCGGGCGCTGCGGAAGGATCGAGGCAATCGATGTCGAAGGTGAGATAGGCTTTATTCGCGCCTACGGTTCCGGTGACAATCTTTGCGATCCCGGCCGCGGAGGATTCATGTATCTCGTCGGCATAAACGATCTTGAAGCCAAAGGTTTGCTCGCCGGTGAACGTGGTGCGAACGCCGATCTGCACGGATTTCTTGGGGTCGATCAATCCTTCCCGCACGGCGTAGCTGAACATTGTGCCGTGGTCGATGCGGCCGCCGTCGTCGGGTTCGACA
>JACMJT010000368.1 GCA_014380505.1 Hyphomicrobiales bacterium
GGCCGCCAGACAGCTTGCCGCCCATTTCGCCGACATTGGTGTCGAGGCCCTCAACCAGGCTTTCGACGAACTCTCCGGCGCCGGCCAGCTTGAGTGCTTGCAATATGGCGGAATCCGCGATGGCGTCGTCGCCCAACGTTATGTTTTCGCGAATGCTCTCGTGAAGCAGGCTCAGTTCCTGGGGGACGTAACCGATCTTCTGACGCCACTTGTGAATGTCGATCTCTTCCAAGGGAACATTGTCGAGCAGGATGCGTCCATTGTTAGGCCGATAAAGTCCGATCAGCAGATCGATGATGGTGGTTTTACCCGCTCCCGACGGCCCCTTGAGAACGGTAATGCCGCGGGCGGGAATTTCAAGATCGACGTCCTTTACTATGGGCGTCTTGCCGTGGGAGAAACTCACCTTGTCGAAGCGGCACACGGCGGTGAGAACGGCATCTCTCTGGCCGGTCTTTTTCTCGCGGTTGGCTTCAGCCTCCGAGATCAGTTCCATGGTCCGGATATAGGCGGCTTCCAACTGGGCCGATCGCTGGACGGCTTTCTGCAGCTTGGACACCAATTCGATGATCTTGAAAAAAATCAAACCGCTGACGATCAATTCGGCAAGGGCGATGTTCCACACCGAATGGGCGAGGTAGACGCCGGCTGCCACAACAACGGCGGTGAGCCCGTCGCTGGCGTGGGTCAGCCCGTTTTTGGCCAATTCCTTGGTGATCAGCGTTCGCCGCAAGCGCCGCAAGATGCGTCCCATGGATTTCTGCATCGGCGCATAGCGATGCATGGTCTTGAGCGCCTTGATGTTGGAAAGCATGTCGACGATATAAACTGTCAGTTTGGACGTACGATCGGTCTGCTGGTAGCCGGTGCGCCTCGATATTCCGATAAGCGTGTTCATAACAGCGGCGATCATGATGCCCACGGCCAGGCCGGCCGCTGCCAGCCGCCAATCCAAAAATATGGCGATTGTTGCGTAAAACAGGGTTTGAATGACATAGGAAACGAACTGGGCGGCCAGCACAAAGGCATCGCCAGCGCGGGCTGCTTCGCTGCTGATGCTATTGGCGAACCGGCCGCCATGCTGCTCGGCGTAAAAACGCCAGTTCGCCTCGAAAACGGCGGAGATCAGCCGCTGGCGCAACCGGATGGCAACGCGGGCCGCCGCTATTCCCGCATAAGATAACACGAAAAAGGCGAGAATGGATTTGATAAGCATCGCAGCCGCGATGATGAGAATTAAATTTCCGAAACTCGCGGTGATGCCCATCGATTCGATGATTGAACGGACGGATTCGCCCATTGCCGAAGAGCCTTGATCCTGGCCCCCAATCACCATGGCGGCAGGCAGCAAGGTGCCAATTCCCGCCGCTTCGGCGAGTGCCGCGAGAAGAAGACAGAAAACAATCAGGAACGGCCGTGTCTCTTCGGCGCCGAAAAAGATTTTGAAAACTTGCTTCATTGCAGAGGTGTGAAAGGCCCAAGCTGGAACATGAATGGTGCGCAGCAATACAGGGTATAGGCCACCGACTCAAGCTTGCTGAGACACTTGAGATGCCAACCAAAATAAATTTTGAATCAACGGGTTACGCCCGATAACTGCAAGCGTCATCTAGTGTGAAAGGCCTGCGAACGGTACAGGCAGCGCAGCGGCGCGGAGAGGACGCCAGCGAGCGATCGCTGAAACCACGGCAGTTCGGTGCGCCATCGTTCTGAGGGAGAAATTTTCAATTCCCTCACCCAGTTTCCTGCAATCTGGTGCTGGACCGCATCCCGCCCGGTGCCCTCGGCCAGCTTGCGCACAACGTTTTTGGCTGCTTCGTCTCCAAGTGTGGTGCGCAAATACCAGCCCTGGTCCTTGACGAAATCTTCGTAGCGCAGGCGGACACCGCCGTTGCGGCGAAGCACGCGCGCGGCAAGAGCATTTCGCAACATCCATTTTCCGATGATCCGGAAGACATGGGATTGCCTGTAACCGCTGGCGGAAGGTTTTAAGCTTCCATCCCGGTAGCGCGCCCTTTGCAGGCGCGAGAACATAATTCCACGGGGGTCGCGGATGAGATTTGTCAATTTGACGTCGAGCCCCGGTGTTGCCGCCACCAGCGCCCCATAGCGCATGGTCTTCGACGTATCGACGATCACGCTGGCGCCGGAGACATCGCGGATGGCGGTATAAAGTTTTGTGAGAGGCCGGGTATAGCCGTTGCTTGCCCCATGACCCCGTGGAAAGCGCCATGCGAGCCAAAGCAGCGGCAATTTTTCTCGCCATGAATTGATTCGATTTATTCGCCTGCCGGCGGACTGGGCCTCGGGCGTGTCGAAACCGCCGAAGGCGCGCTCGAAGACCGCGGTCCAGAATGGACAGTCGCGGAATTTCTGTCCGCAGCCGCAATTTTCGTTCGCGATCAAGCCATCGCGCCAGACATCCCTCGCCTCACCCACATAGACATAGCCGTCCGCCAGTCCCAGAACCGATCCAACGAGAGTCGAGCCCGAACGGCCATGGCCTGCAATGTAGAGAACGGTAATATCTGGTGTCAGGGCGGGGCGTCCATGTTGTTTTGAGCGGCAAGAAAATTCGCCCATGCAAGATCAAGCTCGGTGTCGATATTGGGCAGCGTGCCCTCGATCACAACGGCGCCGGGCTTCTTGCCGAGAATCGATTTCTGAACGGTCAGGCACTCGCGGGTGATAGCGTAGGCAATGCCGTTGCGATGGTAAACGGGTGTGAGTTGCTGGCGTGCCACGATATCCGCTCCGGCGGGGTCGTAGTACGACAAACCGCCCCGGGTCGAAACGACAAGCTGCTTCAGAGGATGGGATTTCGAGTCGGTTTCACTGACTGTCCACACGGAATCAAAGCCGCCACTCACCAGATGGGCAATTGTGCTGGTGACATGGTCTGCCGTGCGGCCGGGCGATGTCGGCTGCAGCATCACCACGATGTCATAGGTCGCCGCATCGATGCGCTCTGTTTCCGTAAGGGCGTGGATCAGCACGTGCCAGTCGCTGACGATCGCTCCCGATATGTCCTCGGGCCGCATAAACGGGCAATCAAGTCCTGCCTCCTCTGCCACGCGAGCAATTTCGGCGTGGTCGGTGGATACAATGGCGCGATCGGCCCAAGCCAGCTCGCGCGCCACATGACCCGCCAGCGCCACGAGGGGAATGCCACCCACTGGGCGCAGGTTCTTGAGCTTAACGCCCTTGGAGCCGCCCCGCGCCGGAACGACGATAAGAACGCGGCGGCCTTCAAACATTGGCCACTCCCAAAATCCGCCCCACGGCGGCAAGATCGGCCGGCGAGCGGATGGCGAGGAATCTGCATCCGTTGGCGGATGCCGCCTCCTCATCGGATACGCCATCGCCAATCACTGCTACACGGCGAGGCTCAAAGCCACCCTCGCTCAGGACCGTTGCAACCTTTCCAATCTTTGTGGCCGGGTGACCGTCCACGGTTTTGAAATGTCCGGTCCACCCGCGGGCCGCCACATGGGCGCGGACGGCTCCCTCGGGCGTATTCGAGCACAGGTGAAGCTCTAGGCGTGAAGCAAGAGCGGCAAGCAAGGCGCTTGCTCCCGGCAATTCAGGTGCAGCAGCAACGGCAGCTTCCGAGACCTCGCCGTAGCGGCGGATGAGTTCATCGGCGGAGTTGAGGGCATTCAATCCCAGGCTTTTCATGCCCTCTAGCATCCGGGGGATAACACGGTGGCGAGAACCGTCCGGGTCATTTGCCAACACGCCGGCGATAACCCGCCGGTGATCGCCGGTATCGGGGAATATTGCAAAGAAAGAATCGCGTTTTGCGCCGGCGGAGTCGACAAGAGTTCCGTCGAAATCGAAAACGGCCGCGTCAAAGGGCATGCTTGGTGCGGAAATAGGCAAGCCAGTTGTCGACCTTCGTCTTGCGGTCATCGCGCGACATGCCGGCGATCGCCGGGTCCTCATAGAACGAATCATTGTTGAAGTGCGTGGTCGACACCTCCTCGAAGATGCAGCCGTCGAGGGTTGCAAACTTGTGCCACTGGTTGGGCTCGACCAGGAAGGTATCTCCGGGCCGCATCTGCAATTTGGCACCATCCTTGACGATCTCGAGATCGCCGTCGAGGAGCTGGAAGGTTTCTTCCTTCTGCTTGTGGAAGTGATAGGGATGCTTCTGGCGCGGAAGCTGGATCACCAGCTTCTTGGCATAGTTGCGGTTGATGCAGGTGATGATCACGGCGCCGTATTCGCGAAAACGCCGAAGTCCGTAGTGATGGGAAATCTCGATCGCGGCATCCTCGTTGATGTGGATGCTAGCCTTGCTCAGCATGCCGCGGACCTGCAACATGATCTGATAGACCAGTTGATCGTCGCCAGGACCCTGGCCGCCGAGATTGGCGTCGAGAGGCGCGTTGGCAGCGTACTCCTTGTCTGACACCAGGCCCGGGCGCCACTGGCCCGATATCAATTGCCCGTCCTGCGTCGGCATGGCGAAGAAGATGTCGTTGCGCTGCAATGTTTCGCCCTTGGCCAGGGCCCGTTTCACGTAGGCGCCGCGCTTGAGTTCCACCAAAGTTTGCCGCTCGGCGGCTGATGTGGGCGCCCGTTCCTCGTTGCCCAGCATGGCGCGCGCCGCGTGGAAGGCGGCGATCCATTTTTCGAGCTGGTCCGGTGTTGATGAATAGGCATTGAGCTTGTTCTTGTCGGTGTTGAGGCCGACGTGACGCTCGAATAGACGAGCGCCCAGCCCGAAGGCCACCTGGATAGCCGAGGTATTGTTCTGGTCCTCATGTGTGGACCAGCCGACGGGGACGCCCCGATAGCGTTCGCGGAGCTGGGTGATCTGATTGAGCTGAAGCTTGTCGTCGGGGGTGGGGTAAAGTGCCACGCAGTGCATGAGGGCGAAATCCACCCGCTCGGTCTCGAGGAAGTTCACCAGCCAGTCGATCTCGTCGGTGCGCAGGCCCGCGGTCGAGACCACCACCGGCTTGTTGACGCGCGCCACTTTTTCCAGGAGCGGCCTGTCGTCGGCCGAGCAACTGGCGATCTTGATGACATCGAGTCCCATGTCGCAGATGACATCGACGGATTCTTCGTCGAAGGGCGTGCACATGGTGAGCAGGCCTTCGGAGCGCACATGGTCGGCGAGCTTGGCAAAAGCATCCATCTCAAGACGCGTTTCGGAGAAGCGCTTCACATATTTGTGGTCCTTGCGCGCCTTGAATTCCGGATGAATGAAGCTGTCGAGCTGGCGGAACTGGAATTTCAGCGCCCCCTTGACCTTGCCGTCGCGATTAACGCGCCCGACTTCGGACACGATGCGGCGCGCATGGGCGATATCGCCCTGATGGTTGTTGGCGAGATCGTAAATGAACAGGTTTTCGAAATCGAATGTCTTGGCCATTTTGACTCCAGTTACTGCAAGGCTTCGGGCGTGTAGCCCCTGTTCCAGTCGATCCGCACCCGGCGGCCTGTTTTATGGGATTTGAAGGCAGCCGCAATGACCATCATGGTATCGAGGCCGCGTTCGAGCGAGATGGGCGATGAGGCCACCCGGCCCGCCAGCACCTCCTGCAGATGGGCAATCTCCGCCTTGAAATCGTCGGCACGGGTTTTTGCCACCAGTGTTTCATTCACCATTTCGCCGTTTCCGCTGAGAACCGCGTCATGACCCGGCTTGTGGTTGACGCGCCAATCGATAAATCCGTCGCGCCCCTGGATGCGGCAGGATTTTTCCGAAGGTGCGGTGACCACGTCCTGTATGACATCGCCGGTCAAGCCGTTTTCCGTTTTCATTGCGATGAAACAGAGGCGATCATACAATGTTCCAGCTTCATTCGACATGTCGAGCGTGGCGGAAACCTCGTTCACGCGGCCGGCGCCGATCACGTGGGCGAAGTGCTGCCAGATGTTGATGCCATGGGAATGCTCGCCCGCCGCACCGCCGCCGCGGCTGGAAAAGCCGAGGTATGAATCGGCTGGGCCGGCGAGCCAGGGATGGGCCTTGAAGATGCCGCCCCAATGTTCGCGGGTGCGTGCGGACAGCGTGGAAATTGGACCGATTTTGCCGGCCTTGAGCAAGTCTTCCGCGGCGAGGGTATTTTGGCCCAGGGTGTGGTTGTAGCCCACACCGGCAAATATCCCGGCCTTTTTCACGCGGGCCGCGAGTTCAGCACAGCCGGCGAGATCTGGCCCGGCCAGGGGCTTTTCAATGATGAGGGCCTTCAGCGTGGCGTGATCCAGCACGGCATTGGCAATTGCGATGTGGCTGTCGGGCGGTGTTCCGACAAACACCACGTCCGCCGGTTCCGTCATCGCGGCGCGCGAATCCTTGAGAACGATGGCATTGTCCCAGGTGCCATAGCGCTGGGGGTAGATGCTGGTGCGCGCCCGTTCAAGGGCA
>JACMJT010000369.1 GCA_014380505.1 Hyphomicrobiales bacterium
ACCGAGCATATCGCCCAGATGATCCGGATCATCGAGCAGTTGATCGTGGCCGGTCACGCTTACTCGGCTGATGGTCATGTCCTGTTCGACGTCTCCTCCAAGGCGGATTACGGAAAATTGTCCCGTCGCTCGCTGGACGAGATGCTCGCGGGCGCGCGGGTGGAAGTGGCGCCCTACAAAAAAAATCCGATGGATTTCGTGCTGTGGAAGCCGTCCGAAGCCGCGCTGCCGGGCTGGGACTCGCCCTGGGGGCGCGGGCGTCCCGGCTGGCATATCGAATGTTCGGCCATGGCGGGGGAGTATCTCGGCGAAACGTTCGATATCCATGGCGGCGGCATCGACCTGCAATTTCCCCATCACGAGAACGAAATCGCTCAGAGCGAAGGCGCCCATCATGGCCACCCGCTGGCCACAGTCTGGATGCATAACGGCTTCCTGCAGGTCGAAGGCGAGAAAATGTCCAAGAGCCTGGGCAATTTCTTCACCATCCGCGACCTGTTGGCCGACTGGCCGGGCGAAGTGTTGCGCTTCAACATGCTGCGCACCCACTATCGCCAGCCGATCGACTTCACCGTCGCGGGCCTGAAGGAAAGCTGGAAGATGCTGGAACGCTGGTACGAGGTCACCGAGCCGCTGGTCGATCCCGCGCCGGATGCAGCCTTCTTCGAGGCGCTGGCGGACGATCTGAACACCCCGGCAGCTATTGCTTCGCTGCATCAGGCAGATGATTTGGCGTTGGCCGGTGGGCTGGGCTTTCTGGGCTTCTCCAATGTGCAGATGAAGATTGCGAACAAGACCGAGGTGGACACCGTCGCGATCGCCGACGCCATCGCGGCCCGCAATGCCGCCCGCAAGGCCAAGAATTTCGCCGAAAGCGACCGTATTCGCGACGATCTGCTGGCCAAGGGCATTGTCTTGAAAGACGGCCCCGGCGGCACGACCTGGGAGGTCAAAAGATGAGCAAGGAACGTTTGTTCATCTTCGACACCACCTTGCGTGACGGAGCGCAAACCCAGGGCGTTGACTTTTCCGTCGAGGACAAGCGCCAGATCGCGCTGGCGCTGGACAGCCTGGGTGTCGATTACATCGAGGGCGGCTGGCCGGGCGCCAATCCCACTGACACCGCCTTTTTTGCCGACCGGCCCACACTCAACCGTGCCCGCTTTACGGCTTTTGGGATGACCAAGCGGGCGGGGCGCAGCGCCGCCAACGATCCGTCCTTGGCGCCGGTGCTGGATGCGGCGGTAGATGCCATCTGCCTGGTGGGCAAGACCAGCACCTATCAGGTGCGGGTGGCGCTGGAGATCACACCGGAAGAAAATCTCGACAATATCGCCCGCTCGATGGAAGCCATCACGGCCAAAAAGCGCGAGCCGTTGTTCGACGCCGAGCATTTTTTCGATGGTTACAAAGTCGATTCCGATTACGCCTTGTCCTGTCTTCGCACCGCCCACGAAGCCGGCGCCAAATGGCTGGTGTTGTGCGACACCAATGGCGGCAGCATGCCGGAGGAAGCCTATCGCATCGTCAGTGAGGTGAAGGCCAAGCTGCCCGGCGCGGCGCTGGGCATTCATGCCCATAACGATACCGAACAAGCCGTGGCGGTCAGCCTGGCGGCGGTGCGCGCCGGGGTGCGCCAGGTTCAAGGGACCTTGAACGGGCTGGGCGAACGTTGCGGCAATGCCAATCTTTGTGCCCTGCTGCCCAATCTGATGCTGAAGGAGCCTTTCGCCTCGCAGTTCGAGACCGGCCTGAAAAAGGAAAATCTCACCCAGTTGACGCATGTCTCGCGGCTGTTGGACGAAATCCTCAATCGCGCGCCTGACCGTTATGCCGCCTATGTCGGCTCCTCCTCCTTTACCCATAAGGGCGGGTTGCATGTCTCGGCGGTGGCCAAGAATCCGCAGACCTATGAACATGTGCCGCCGGAATCGGTGGGCAACAAAAGATCGATGCCGGTGTCTTCCCAGGCGGGGCGGGCCAATGTCGCGGTGCAGATGGCCGGACTTGGGACTGACGGCGATAAGCCGGATCTCGGGCGCCTGCTGCAGGACGTCAAGCGCCGCGAGTTCGAAGGCTATAGCTATGACGATGCCCAAGCCTCGTTTGAGCTTCTGGCGCTGCGTCAGCAGAAGAAGCTTCCCGCCTATTTCACCGTCGACCGCTTCAGTGTCACGGTGGAAAGCATCCGCGACCGCGATGACAATTTGGCGTCGCGCGCTCATGCGGTGGTGGAACTGACGGTGGCGGGCGACAAGATCCGCAATACCGGCGGCGGCAATGGTCCGGTCAATGCCCTGGACGCGGCCCTGCGGATGGATCTGGGAAAATA
>JACMJT010000041.1 GCA_014380505.1 Hyphomicrobiales bacterium
ACTCCTGGTCTGCCCTCGCCTGATCATCGTGGTCCGGAATTTGCGCGGTGCTTCCTATGGCGAAGCAGCCGCGCCGATGGCAGGTTTTGATCAGCAGCGCCGAGTAGGCCGTGAGGAAAGCCTGTGAGCCGATGAGGTGCGAGCGTTCGGGCAGCACCAAATTCTTGCTGCCGGAAAAGCTCTTGATGAAGGAGAAAATCAAACCGGGGTGGCCGCAGTTCAGCCCCGCCATGTGATCGCGCAATTCGAAAATGATTTCATCCATCTCGAAGGCGGCGGGTAAGGTCTCTATCATCACCGCGGCCTTGATGGTTCCGAGCCTGAGACCGAGGACGCTTTGCGCCAGAATGAAAATCCGGTTCCACAACCGTGCTTCCAGATGACTTTCCAGTTTGGGGAGACAGAAATAGGGGCCGGAGGTTTTGGTGATGGCCGTTCTGGCATTGTGAAAGAAATACAGGCCGAAATCGAAAAGCCCGGCCCACACTGGCCTGCCGTCCACCTTCATGTGCGCTTCATCCAGATGTAGCCCCCGGGGCCGCACCATCAGGACGGAGGGCTTTCCGGCGAGCCCGTAGCGCTTGCCGGAGGAAGGCTCGGTCAATTCCATTTTGCCGGTCCAGCGGTCCATCAGATTGATCTGGCCCTCGACCATATTGTCCCAAACGGGCGAGTTCGAATCCTCGAAATCGGCCACGAAAGTTTTGGCGCCGCTGTTGAACGCCTCAATCGCTGCCTTGCGTTCGGTGGGGGCAGTGATTTCCACGCGGCGATCCTGAAGGCCTGCGGGAATTGCCGCCACCCTCCACGTGCCGGAGCGGACGGCGGAGGTTCCCGCCAGGAAATCGGGGAGCATGCCCTTGTCGAAAAGCTTCTGGCGCTCGACTCGTAGCGCCAGAAGCTGTTGCCGCTCGCCCTCGAAGGCGCGGTGCAGTTGCGCCACGAAAGCGATGGCCTGTGGCGTCAGCACGCGCCCATGGCCCGGTTTGCTTTTGGCGGTTAAAATAACCCCCTGCGGCAGCTTTGCCATATCTCAAGTCCCCCGGGGCCATGAATAGGGCCGCCATGGGCGGGGGGCAAGCGGTTCAAGAGGTGCTATGCAGCCCGCGATGACTCTGCAAAATCGCGTCAATCCCTGGGGCGAAATCCTGGCAACCCCCGAGCGCGGCACCATGATGGGAAATCGCGGCGGCAAGTTTCACAGGGATGACCGGACACTGGGCAGGCGGCGCTGGGCCAGCCGCCACTGGATCTGTTGCGACCTCCACTACAAGGGCCTGCACCACGAGGCCATGGGCAAGGGTTACACCTCCCTGTTCTTTCTCGACGAGGTGACGGCACTGGCCGCCGGCCATCGGCCTTGCTTCTTCTGCCGCAGACGGGATGCGAAACGATTCCTCCGCGGTATGCGCGCCGATGCATTCGACCGGCAGGTGCATGGTGAACGGCTGGCAGCGCTGGAATTTGCGGCCTTGGGCGATCTGCCTGACGGTGTCATGGTGGAGATGGATGGCGAAGCTTTTGCCGTGAAAGGCGCGCATCTGCTCCTCTGGTCCTTCGGCGGCTATAGGGGAGCCATTCTGCGCAAACCCTCCATGCGCGCCAGGCTTTTGACTCCGCCATTGATCGTGAGCATCTTGCGCGGCGGTTATGAACCGCGCTGGCATGAGTCGGCGCTTGTTGGGGGATAGACATGAAACTTTTGCGTTATGGGCCCAAGGGCAAGGAAAAGCCGGGCCTTCTCGACAGGGACGGCAAGCTCCGCGATCTCTCCGGCGTCATACCAGATGTGACCGGCGAGACGATTTCGCCCAAGGGCTTGGCGCTTCTGCGCAAGATCAAGCCGGAAGCATTGCCGCTGGTTAAGGGCTCGCCCCGCATCGGTGCCTGCATCGCAAGCCCTCAAAAATTCATCGGCATCGGCCTCAATTATTCCGACCACGCCGCCGAAACGGGCGCCAAGGTGCCGAAGGAACCGGTGGTTTTTACCAAGCAGGTGAGCTGCCTCTCGGGCCCCAATGACGACGTAACACTTCCGCCGAAATCGAAAAAAACGGACTGGGAGGTGGAGCTTGGCGTCATCATCGGCACTCGCGCCAAGAACATCGCGAAGAAAGATGCGCTAGCCCATGTGGCCGGCTATTGCACCGTGAACGATATTTCCGAGCGCGAATTCCAGGCGGAGCGCTCGGGCCAATGGACCAAGGGCAAATCCTACGACACCTTCGGCCCCGTTGGCCCATGGCTGGTGACGGCGGACGAGGTGAAGGATCCGCAGAAGCTCCAACTCTGGCTCGAGTTGAACGGCAAGCGCGTGCAGGATGGCTCGACGTCTACGATGGTGTATGGCGTGGCCTTCGTGGTGGCCTATGTTTCGCAGTTCTTCACCCTGATGCCGGGCGACATCATCACCACCGGAACGCCACCCGGCGTGGGTCTGGGTATGAAGCCGCCGAGGTTCCTCAAGCCCGGCGACACCATGCGCGTCAGCGTCGAGGGCTTGGGCGAGCAATTCCAGAAGGTCGTGCGCGACAAGTAAGGTTGCCCCGGGGCGGAGCGTCGGTTAGAAGCCTCGCGAATTTCGCGAGTTGAAAATGAACAAAGACACCCGCCCCAAGGCCAGGCTCGCCAAGGGGTTCCGCGATGTGGGTCCCGATGAAATCCGGGGCGTTCGCCGCATGCTGGCGAAAATCCAGGATGTTTACGAATCCTATGGTTTCGAGCCGGTGGAACAGCCCTTCATCGAATACACCGATGCGCTGGGCAAATTCCTGCCCGATCAGGACCGGCCCAACGCGGGCGTGTTTTCCTTTCAGGACGACGACGATCAGTGGCTGAGCCTGCGCTACGACCTGACAGCACCGCTCGCCCGTTATGTGGCCGAGAACCAGCAGAAGTTGCCGACACCCTACCGCAGCTATCGTCAAGGTTGGGTGTTCCGCAATGAAAAGCCGGGGCCGGGACGCTTCCGCCAGTTCATGCAGTTCGACGCCGACACGGTGGG
>JACMJT010000042.1 GCA_014380505.1 Hyphomicrobiales bacterium
ACCGGCAGATCGTCCTCGTCGATGCGCTTCACCCGCTCAACGCCGGAGCAAATGCGGTGAAGGACTTGCAGATGGCGCTCGCGCAAATCCTCTCGTGTTTCCGCCAGGGCGCCAACTCGTTTGCATCCACTCTATTTGGACGGCGCATCGACCGTATCCTGTTCGCCGCCGCCAAGGCCGACCTTCTGCATCACACCAGTCACGACCGGCTCGAAGCGATCCTCCGCCTGATCGTCGAGGCGGCGGCCACGAAGGCGGAATTTTCCGGCGCCGCAATCGATGTGGCGGCGATCGCCGCCATCCGTTCGACCAGGGAGGCCCGGGTCACCCGGAGGGGTGAACCCCTCGATTGCATCGCGGGGACGCCCGCCAAGGGCGAGACCATCGGTGACCAGGTTTTTGATGGCAAAACCGAAGCTGCGATTTTTCCCGGCGATCTTCCCGAAAACCCGCGCCAGGCGCTCGATGGCAGCCTTGAAAGCCATCTCAAATTCGTGCGCTTCCGCCCACCCTTGCCGAAAGGGGAGACATTCCCCCATATCCGCCTCGACCGCGCCATTGAATTTCTGATTGGAGACAGACTCCCATGAGCGACGGCCCCCGCAAACCCAGAGCCTTCGTCATCGACGAACCGGAGGCTGCATCGAAGCGCAAGGCCCGCGCCCTCACGGGCATCACCTTCACGGCGGAAGAACCGTCAAGCGAACCAGTGATTGTGCCGCCGCCACCGCCGCAAACTTCGCGACGGCGGCGGTGGGGAACCCTGTTGCTGGCATCGCTTGTCAGCCTTCTCACTTTGTGGGGCGGTTTGGCGATCACGCAACTCATCGAAGACCTCTTCGTCCGCTCGGAAGTTTTAGGATGGATTGCCCTGGGTCTTGCCGTGCTCGCGGGCCTATCCGCCGTGGCCATTATCGCGCGGGAAATCTGGAGTCTGGCCAGGCTCAGTCACATCACCCACATCCAGGCCGATGCCGCCCGTGCCATCAACGCGGGCGATGCGCCATCGGCGGCGCGGGCAATCGAGGGCCTCACAGCCATCTATGGGAGCCGCCCTGACGCCCAATGGGGTCTCGGCCAGCTCCGCCAGCACGAAGCTGACATCATGGAGCCTGGCGACCGTTTGAGGCTGGCTGAACTCTATCTGGTGGCCCCGCGCGATGCCGATGCCCACCGCGTTGTCGCCCGCGCCGCCCGCCGCGTTACCCTCATCACCACGGTAACGCCGGCCGCCGTCCTCGATATACTATTCGTCGTGGCCCAGAATCTCCGCATGCTCCGCGAACTGGCAAGGCTTTATGGCGGGCGCCCTTCGGCGCTCGCCACCTTGCGTCTGGCCCGCATGGTGCTGGGTCATCTCGCCGTCACTGGCGGGCTGGCGCTCTCCGACAATCTCATTCAGCATATCGTCGGCAAGGGTTTGCTCGGACGCCTCTCGGCCCGTTTCGGCGAAGGCGCGGTTAATGGCATCATGACGGCGCGCATCGGCCTTGCCGCCCGCGATGTCTGCCGCCCGATCCCGCAAGCTGCATCAGCCAAGGAAACCCTGGGCAGCTTGATGCGCGAGCTGGTGTCGTTCGACCCGCCTTGATTGGGCCAATCCTCCACCTTACGCAGAATTCATCTTTGGCGCCGACGGAACCGGATAACACCTTCGTCTTTGCGTTATTGCTTCAACAGGAGAGGTCCATGCAGAAGAGAACCAAGATTGCCCTTGCCGCAGGTGTTTCCAGCCTGGTGCTGATCGGCGGAATTGCCGGCATCGCCAATGCCAACAGGGGTTGGCACCATGGCGGCGGTCATCATGGCATGATGCAGATGACGGAGCGTTATGATGCCAACAAGGACGGCAAAATCTCCCAGGAGGAGATCGACCAGAACCGCACCGAGCGCCATACGGAGTTTGATGGCGACAAGAATTCCACCCTGTCGCTTGAGGAATTTAAGGGCCTGTGGCTGAAAGCCAACCAGGACCGCATGGTGCGCGAATTCCAGGAGTTCGACCGGGACGGCAACGCCCAGATGACACTCGACGAATATAAGGCCCCCTTGGCCCAGATCGTCGCCAACCGGGACCGCAACAATGACGGCGTGTTGAGCAAGGAAGATCGTCGCGGCCG
>JACMJT010000043.1 GCA_014380505.1 Hyphomicrobiales bacterium
TCGCCAGATCACCACGGCGCGCGATACGGCCATACTTGCTTCCGCGATCCTGAAAGAGTTCCCCGAATATATCCATTACTTCAAGCAACCCAATGTCGCGGTCGGAAAGCGCAGGCTGGCAAACCGCAACTCCCTCATCCGCCGCATGGCCGAGGCCGACGGCATGAAGACGGGTTTCGTCTGCAACTCCGGCTTCAATCTGGTGGCGTCCGCCACCCAAAAAGGCCGCAGGCTCGTGGCTGTCGTATTCGGTGCCCAATCGGGGAAGGCCCGCGCCGATCTGGCGCAATTGCTTCTCGTCGATGGCTTTACGCGGGGGCCTAACGACGCGCGTCCCCGCATTTCCAGTCTGGCCAATCAATCCCTCGGCACTCTCGTTCCCACCGACATGACGGCCAGCGTGTGCAAGAAAAAACCAGTGGTAACCCTTGTGAGCCCCCATAAACTCGGCGGCTGGGGCATCTCGCTTGGAAGTTACGAGACCGCCCAGAAGGCCGATATGGCGCTCCGCGGACGATTGCTCAGTCCCTCCGGCATGATTCTCGCAGGATCGGCCGGCGTCATGAAACTGCCGGGCAGCGGTTACGGCGCGGTGGTGTGGAACATCGATCAAGCGCAAAGCCTGTCCACCTGTGCGCATTTCCGCGAAGAGGGCGTCTACTGCAATGTGATGATGCCGGAAACCTTCACCGCGATCTCTGCTCTTCTGCCAAAACCTCCGCTCAAGGCAGAAAAGCCGCGCGCCCAGGGTTCCGATGGGGTAAAATCAAAAACAAAACCCCGTGCGAAGAAGTAGATGAGCGTCTCGCCCATTCCCGTAGCGATTCTCACCGGCTTCCTGGGCGCCGGCAAGACGACGCTCCTCAATTTTCTGCTGAAGGATCCGTTTCTCGCCAACGCCGCCGTGATCATCAATGAGTTCGGTGATGTGGGGATCGATCATCTGCTGGTCGAAAGCGCCAGCGAAAATATCGTGGAAATGGCTTCGGGCTGCTTGTGCTGCACCATTCGCGGCGATCTGATCGACACGCTGCACGACCTGCTGGCCAGGCGCGACGCGGGCCAGATCAAGGCCTTCGACCGCATCGTCATCGAAACCACAGGGCTGGCCGATCCAGCCCCCGTGCTGCATTCGGTGATGAGGGAGCCAACCCTGCTCGCCCGCTGTCATCTTGAGGGCGTCATCACCGTGGTCGATGCGGCGAACGGCATGGCCACCCTCGATGCCCATGTAGAGGCGGTGAAACAGGTGGCCGTGGCCGACCGCATTGTGCTGGCCAAGGTCGATCTCCTGTCGGGCCGCGAGGGCGAGGACATGCTCTTCGCCATCATAGCGCGGCTGCGCAAGCTCAACCCGGCGGCGCGCCTCTTAACGACCCATCGCAACGAAGCGAATGCCGAACGGCTGTTCACCATGGGCCTGTTCGATCCCGCCAAAAAAACTCCGGACGTGCGGAGCTGGCTCGCCGCCGAAGCCTATGAAACAGGCGAGAAGCGCGACCGGCATCGCCATAACGGCCACGGCCACAATGACGTCTCGCGTCACGACGATCACATCCGCTCTTTCAGCTTCACCGAGGATCAACCGATTAGCGCCGCTGGTCTTGAGCTTTTCCTCGAACTTTTGAAATCCTATCATGGCGCCAACATGCTGCGCATGAAGGCCATCGTGAAGGTGGCCGACGATCCGGCACGGCCGGTGGTCCTGCACGGGGTTCAGCACGTGTTCCACCCACCCGTGCGGCTCGAGCGCTGGCCAGATAACGACGAGCGCACGCGTCTTGTTTTCATCGTCAAGGATATTGAAAAGCCGATGATCGAGGGTCTCTTCCGCGCCTTCACCGATCAAATCACCGGCGGCGCCGCCGCCTTCACCGACAGGACCCTGTCGTTAAACCGGTAAATGGATTAAAGACATTCCCGGAAAGCGAAGAGGGGGATTTGAATGGGCTTCGATCAATATCATGAACCGCCGGAGGAACTGTCGGACGAGGTGCGGACCTTCGCCCGCATGATGGCCTCGCTGATTGAAGAGGCCGAGGCGATCAACTGGTACGAACAGCGGATTTCCATAGAAAAGAATAAGGTCGCCAAGGCCATCATGGAAGATGCACAGAAAGAGGAGTTCAAGCACTTCGGCATGAACCTTGAATTCCTGCTTCGGCAAAAAAAGGACTGGCGCGCCGGATTGAAGGAGAGTCTCTTCACCAGGGGCGACATCGTCAAGCGTGGCGAGGCCGGGGAAAAGAAGGCGGATTAATCCCTGACCAGCGGCCGCGTCATACAGGTGGGGCCGCCTTCACCCTTGCGGCAGATGTCGCCGCCCTGGATGATCTCGACCGTGACACCGGCCTCGCGCAGGCGCCGTGCCGTTTCAGGATTTCCATCCAGCATCATGGCGTGACTAGGCCCCAGCGCCAGCACATTGCAGCCCATGGTCTCGAACTCGTTGTCCGGCACTTCCACGAAGGCAAAGCTGCGTCCTTCGAGAAATTCCACCAGCCGCGCGGACATGAGCGGCAGGTAAACGGCCGCCAGATCCTCGTCGAGCGGGCTCAAACACGACATCAAATGGAAGACGTCCGCTTTGCCCTTGTAGTGCGGCATGTCGAACCAGACGATCTCCACATCGGACCCGGCGAGCTTCCCGAGCTGGCGCACTCCTTCCAGATTGGTGCGGTAGCCGATGCCGGCGAGCAGCGTGTTGCGGTCGAGCCATATGAGATCGCCGCCTTCGATCTTGCCAGGCGCGGTAATCTCGCCCGCGATGGGAAACCCCATCTTCTTCAGATGGGCGGCATTGACCGCCGGTTCGCCCCGCCGCGCCGGCTTGCCCATGTGCGGCAGCACCAAGCCTCGCGGCGTCACGATCAGCGCATCATGGGCATAGAGCGAATCAAGCGTCAGTCCATCGCCCGCTGGCAGCTTGATCACCTCAGCGCCGTTAGCGGCGAGAATTTTCTCGACTTCGGCAAATTCCGCTTTCGCCTTGGAAAGGTCGGGTCTGGAATGATAGTTGAGCGCCTGCCATTCGGCGTCGATCTTTGCGTCCGAAGCGAAAGCCGCGCCCACGTCGCGCACCGCCACTTTTCTGAGCTGACCCCAATTGTTGAAACTGCCGAAATCGAAAGTCATTTGCGCCTGATCCTGAATATGAGGGCGTGCGCTGCTGTCGATTGTTCCAGAAGCGTGTGGCCCTGCTGGTTGCAAAAATGCGCCATGTCCGTGGCCGACATGGGGTCCGTAGCTGTCACCTTGAGAATATCCCCCGCCGCCATCCCCTCCAGGCGCTTGCGCGCCTTCAGCACCGGCAGAGGACAGAGCAGGCCGGAAACATCGAGTTCTTCTTCGGTATCGCCTTCCGTCATGGCTATCGCTATAAGGCTGTTTTTGCTGGGAATGGAGTTACACCGTGCCGGAGCTGTTGTCCAAAACGCCGTTCAAGGGCCGCGTCGAGAAACTGCTGGCCAACCCTGACCGCGAGAGCGGCCTTGAAAAGTCCGAGGTTGGCGAAATCCGCTTGCTGTTCGCCGGTGTCGAGGGCGATTGCCACGGCGGTTTGACGCGGAAGTCCGACGGCCGCATGCTGAAACAGTTCAAGCGCGGCACCGAAGTGCGCAATGCCCGGCAGTTGTCGATCCTCGCCACAGACGAATTGGCCGATATCGCCAAGACAATGAATATTCCCGTGGTGAAGCCCGAATGGGTGGGCGCCAATCTGGTGACGTCGGGCATTCCCGATCTGAGCCTGCTGCCGCCATCGAGCCGCCTGCAGTTTCCCTCCGGCGCCACCATCGTCATCGACATGGAAAATTTTCCCTGCCGCTATCCAGCCGAAGTGATCGAACGCCATCACCCCGATCCCGCGGTGGGTTTCATCGAGGCCGCCATGCATAAGCGCGGTGTTGTAGGCTGGGTGGAGCGTGAGGGCGCGGTGGCGGCGGGCGATGCGATCACCGTGTGGATTCCCCAGCAGCGCATCTACGCCCACGGATGAAGATTGCGGGCGTCATCATTGCCGGCGGTCGTTCGTCACGTATGGGTGGAAAAGAAAAAATTTTTGTTGAAGTCGGCGGCACGCCCATTCTCGACCGGATCATGGACCGCATTGCGCACCAGGTGGATCGGATGGTTGTCAACGCAAACGGGGATGCAGCCCGGTTTAACAGTAGCGGGCTGACTATAATCCCGGATTTGCCGGATGATACGGAAACACCGCTCGCAGGGCTTCATGCGGCGTTTCATTGGGCCAAGACGCACGATTTTGAAGCGCTTCTCACCGTACCGTCCGACACACCGTTTCTGCCCCGCGATCTCGTGGCGAAACTTGCCGCCGCCCGCAAGGAAGCCGTTATCGCCGCCTCGGGCGGACAGGAGCATTACCTGACAGGCCTGTGGGCCGTGTCCCTGGGCGATGCGCTGGACGAAGCGGTCAGGAGCACCCCCTTGGTCCGCGTCAAGGATTGGGCAAAACAGGCCAACGCTGCCATAGTCGCTTGGCCCGACGAGCCTTTCGATCCCTTCTTCAATGTCAACACGCCCGAAGACCTTGCGGAAGCTCAAGGGATCGAGGCAGAGTTCGCCCCATGAACAAGGTGATCGGCGTTGCCGGATTCAAAAACGCCGGCAAGACCACTCTCGTTGAAAAACTGGTGACGGAACTCACCCGCCGCGGGCGGCGCGTCTCCACCGTCAAGCACGCCCACCATTCCTTCGACATCGACCACGAGGGGCGCGACAGTTTTCGCCACCGCAAGGCCGGAGCTTCCGAGGTTGCCGTCGTCTCGCAAAGCCGCTGGGCCATCATCCATGAATCCCGCGGCGAGCCCGAGCCCTCCCTTGCGGATATGCTAGCGAAACTCGGACCCTGCGATCTTGTCATCGTCGAGGGTTACAAGCGCGATCCCCATGACAAGATCGAAGTGCGCAATCTCATCCTCGATCACCCGAAGCTCGCAGGCGAAGATCCAACCGTCGTCGCCATCGCCGCCACGGGCGCCATACAAGATGCCCCGGTGCCGGTTTTCGGCCGCGACGATGTAACGGCCCTTGCCGGCTTCATCGAAGCGCACATGGAGCTCCCATGAACCCCGAAACCATTGTCAATTTCTGGATGGAAGCCGGAGATCTGCGCTGGTTCACCCGCGATGCCGCCTTCGATGGCGCTCTTTCCGTGCGCTTCGGCGAAGCGCTGAAGGAGGCCCGCCTCGGCGCCTTCGATCACTGGGCTAAAACGCCGGAAGGCGCCCTGGGACTCGTCATTCTGCTCGACCAGGTATCGCGCAACATCCACCGGGGAAGCCCGCTTGCCTTCGCCGCCGACGCCCGCGCGCTCAGGCTGGCCAAGGATTGCGTGAGCCGAGGCTTTCACCAGAAACTGCCGCCGCTCCAGGCCATGTGGCTGCTCATGCCCTTCGAACATGCCGAAGACCTCGATGCCCAGCGCCGCTGCCTCGCCCTGTTCGGAACCTTGGGCCTCCACGAAATGGTTTACTACGCTCAGGTCCATCTCGACATCATCGCCAAATTCGGGCGTTTCCCCCATCGCAACCCCATCCTTGGCCGCAAATCGAGCGCGGCTGAAGTAGCCTTCCTCAAGGCCGGGGGCTTTGCCGGATAGGTTATGCCCCCATGTCGGATTCCGCCGTGCTCCGGTCGTTCCGCTTGCCTTCTGTTGAATTCTTCTCACTATGTTGCGCCAAACCTGAAATCTGGAAAGGCTTTCCATGAAAACGAGCGCACGCGTGGTGGTGGTGGGCGGCGGCGTGGTGGGCGTTTCGACGCTCTATCATCTGGCCAAAAAAGGCTGGAGCGACGTGGTGCTCGTCGAGCGCAAGGAGCTGACCTCGGGCTCGACTTGGCATGCGGCGGGTCTCCTGCCCCTGTTCAACATGTCTTATTCAGTAGGGCAGATACACAAGTACTCGGTCAAGCTCTACGGCGAGCTGGAAGCCGAGACCGGCCAGCACGCAGGCTTCAGCAAGGTGTCCAACATCCGTCTTGCCCGCACAAAGGATCGCTGGGACGAGTTCATGTATTATGCGGGCATCGCCGAGACCATCGGCATCAAGGTCAACAAGCTGACCCCGGCCCAGTTGAAGGAAATCTGGCCCCTGTGCGAGGTGGATGGCATCTTGGGCGCCATCCAACATCCCGACGATGGCTATATCCAGCCGGCCGACCTCACCCAGGCCTTGGCCAAGGGTGCGCGTGCCAAGGGCGCTGAAATCTATCGCAACACCACCGTCTCCGCGATCACGCAAATGCCGGACGGCGAATGGCGCGTGACCACGGACAAGGGCGACATCACTTGCGAGCATGTGGTTTCCTGTTCCGGCAACTTCGCCCGCAGGACCGGCGCCATGGTGGGCCTCGATATCCCGGTGATCCCCGTCGAGCACCAGTATATCGTGACCGAGCCCCACCCCTTGATCAAGGAGCGCCAAGCCAAGGGCTTGCCCGAAATGGGCGTGCTCCGCGAAGCCGATTCAAGCTGGTACATGCGCGAGGAAAACGGCGGGCTGCTGCTTGGCCCCTACGAGAAGGGCGCTCCCTGCTGTTACATGGACGGGCCTTCGGACCAGAGCGAATACGAGCTTTTCCAGGAAGACCTCGACCGGCTGGCGCCCTACATCGAAACCGCCATCGCCAGGGTTCCAGCCTTCGGCGAAGTCGGCATCAAGAAAGTTTACAACGGCGCCATCGCCTATACGCCGGACGGCTCACCCATCATCGGTCCCGCCTGGGACAGGAAGAACTTCTGGCTCAATGAAGGCCACTCCTTCGGCGTCACCGCCGCCGGCGGCGCTGGCTGGCAACTCGCCGAATGGATCGTCGATGGTGATCCTACCATCGACATGATGGGCGTTGATCCCCGCCGCTTTGGTCCCTACGCCACGCGCGGCTACCTGAAAGTGAAGAACGAGGAAGCCTATGCCAACGTCTTCACCCCGCACTACCCCGATGAAGAACGCGCCGCCGCTAGGCCTCTGAAGCGCACGCCCTGCTATGACCGCATGAAGGATCTGGGCGCCGTATTCGGCTCCGTCTATGGCTGGGAGCGCCCGGGCTGGTTTGCACCCCCGGGCTATTCCCTTTCAGAGAAGGAATTGGCCACGCCCGATTTCCTGTCGTCCCACAATCACGCGCCAGCGACAGAGGATGGCCGCATCCTCGAGAAGTGGTCGTTCCGCCGCTCCAATTATTTCAAATTCGTGGGCGAGGAATGCCGCAATGTCATGACCAATGTCGGCCTCCAGGACATGTCGGCCTTCGCCAAAATGGAGGTAACGGGACCCAAGGCGCGCGACTGGCTCGACTCGATCCTCGCCAATCGCATTCCCAAAAAGATGGGCCGCGTGGCGCTCTGCCATCTGCTGACGCCCCAAGGCGGCGTGCGGTCGGAATTTACGGTCTATGAAGCAGCGCCCGGCCGCTTCTATCTCGTCTCGGCCGGCGCCTTCGAGCGCCATGACCATGACGTTCTGCGCAAGCTCGCTCCCGCCGACGGTTCGGTGCGCCTCAATGCCATCACCACGCGCTTTGGCGTTCTGGTTCTGGCCGGCCCCAACAGCCGCAAAGTCCTGCAAAAGCTCACGGACGCCGATCTTTCCAACGAAGCTTTCCCGTGGCTGTCGGGTAAGGAGATCAGCATCGGTACCGCCACCGCCCACACGCTCCGCGTCAATTTCGTCGGCGAACTGGGTTGGGAGTTCCACCACCCCATCGAGCAGCAGGTGGCCCTGTTCGATCACCTCATGGACACCGGCAAGGAATTCGGCATCAAGCCCTATGGCATCAAGGCCATGGGCGCTCTATCCATTGAAAAGAGCTACCGCCTCGTGCCGCGCGAACTTTCCATCGAGTATTCCGCCTACGAGTCCGGCCTCGACCGCTTCGTGCATCCAAACAAGGGCCAGTTCATAGGCCGCGACGCGCTGGTTAAGGGCCGTGAGAAAGGCCTCAACTGGAACTTCGTCACCATGGAAGTCCACGGCGTCACCGATTCAGAGTCCGACGCCCGCGGTTCCGAGCCGATTTATGCCAAGGGCAAGCTCATCGGCCGCGCCACCAACGGCGGCTTCGGCTGGCGCGTGAACAAGTCCCTGGCGCTAGCCATGGTAAAGCCGGAATTCGCCGCGACCGGCAGCCAGCTTGAAATCAAAATTCTCGACAAGATGTTCAAGGCCACAGTCATTCCCGAAAGCCCCTACGATCCCGATAACAACGCCCTCCGCGCATGATATAGAGGGCCCATGACGAGCGGGCAGCAGAGCTACGGTACCGGCGTCACCTTCGTTCTGCTGGCCACGCTCGGCTGGAGCACCTCGGGCCTTTTCGTCCGCCTCATGCCTGAACTCGATGGCTGGCAAATCAATTGCTGGCGCGGATATTGGCTAGCGGCGACGATGCTGTGTTATCTTGCCGTCAGCTATGGTTGGGCTTTTCCCGCAAGGTTCAGGGCTATTCCGGCCACCGCCCTCTATGCATCCGCATCGTGTTTTGCAGTGGGAACGACCTTCTACGTCACATCCCTAACGCTCGCCAGCACCGCCACCGTCTCGGTGATCGGCGCCACATCTCCGCTTTTTGCGGGCCTCCTCAGCCCTTGGCTTACGGGGGAAAAACCCACGCCCCTGGCCTGGGCCGCGGCATTGCTGGCACTGGGCGGCTCCGCCGTCATCGGCTGGAACGGCATCGAGACGGGGCGATGGATCGGCATTCTGACCAGCTTTGGCGTCCCCCTGACCTTCGCCTTGCAAACATTGCTTCTCCGGCGCTACCGGCATCTTGACATGATGCCATCGCTTTTTTTGGGCGGGGTCTTTTCCTTCGTCGGCGCCGGCCTTTTGGGATTTACCGCAGGCCATGCGGGCGGCGGATTCGAAATCGACGGAAGGTCGCTGCTGCTGCTCGCGTTGATGGGTCCCCTGCAACTCGCCATACCGCTGATTTTTTACGCCCGCGGCGCCCGCTCGATTCCAGCCATTGCGCTCTCTCTCATCGCCATGCTCGATGCCGTACTCAATCCGTTGTGGCCATGGCTGTTCGTGGGAGAGCGTCCGGAGTCCGCGTCGTTCCTGGGCGGCGGGATTATTCTGGGTGCAGTGCTACTCAGCATTCTCGGCGGCCAGTGGATGGCGCGGTCGGCGCGGCAGGTTTTTTGATCCGTGCGGATGAGTGAGCAGAGCTACGGAACCGGCATTGGCTTTGTCGTGCTGGCGACTTTCGGCTGGAGCCTGTCCGGCATTTTTGTGCGCCTGCTGCCGGGCCTCGACGGCTGGCAGATCAATTGCTGGCGGGGCTACTGGATGTCGGTGGCGCTCCTCATTTATCTCGTGGCGATCTATGGCCGCGGCACGGTTGCAACGTTCCGCGCCATTCCATGGTTCGCCCTTTGCCTGTCGGCAGGGTTCTTTACGATTACCTCGACACTCTACGTCACCTCGCTCACGCTCGTAAGCGTCGCCACGATTTCAGTCATCGGCGCATCCTCGCCCATCTTCACCGGTTTGCTGAGCCCCTGGATTACCGGCGAGAAGCCCGGCGCCGCCGCCTGGGTTGCGGCACTGCTGGCGCTGGCGGGCGTGGGCATCATCGCCCGGGATGAGTTCGAGGGCGGCAGACTGGTTGGAATCCTCGTGTCCCTTTGCGTTCCCCTGGCGTTTGCGGGAAACACGCTGGTGCTGCGGCGCTATCGCAATGTCGACATGGTTCCGGCGATTTGTGTCGGCGGGTTCGTAACTTTTTTTGCAGCCGGCATTATCGGCTTCTTCGCCGGCCATTCCGGTGGCGGTTTCGATGTGGCTCCCCGTGATGTGCTTCTCCTCGCCGCCATGGGGCCGTTGCAACTGGCGATCCCGCTGATCTTCTTCGTCAAGGGTGCGAGATCGGTTCCCGCCGTGACGCTCTCCCTCGTCGTCATGCTCGACGCGGTGATCAACCCGTTATGGCCGTGGCTGTTTGTCGGAGAAACGCCGGGCAAAGCCGCCTTCATTGGCGGCGCCATCGTCATCGGCGCGGTGGTTATCAGCATTTTCGGCGGCCGCTGGATGGCGCGGACTGCGACCTGACTCAGCCGCCCATTTCGCGGACGTGGGCCGCGGCCAGATCGCCCATGCTGTTGAAGCGGAAATCATGTTTCGGCGTAATTCCCGGATTCATTGTCGCGCCAAAACCCTGTTGATCGTGGCGCCGGTAAATCCAGCAGGACGCAAGCCCGTGCTTGTTGGCCGGGCCATGGTCATGGAACAGGCTTTCGGCGGTGTGAAGAATTCCAGATTTTGCGACACCAAGGCTTTTCAGCTTGTCGATCATGTAATCGAAGTTGCGGTCGCTTGGCTTGTAGGACCCCACATCCTGCGCCGTATAGACGGCATCGAACAAAACTTGCAGGCGCCGGTTGCTATGGGCGAAGCTGGCGTTGTCGATGTTCGACAGGATCACCAGCTTGTAGTGTTTCTTGAGATAGGCAAGAGCCTCGACCGAATCGGGAAACGCCGGCCAGTCCTTCACCGAATTGCCATAGGCCTGGCATTCCTCCCCTGATGCAGTGAGTCCCCACTCTTCGGCGAGGCGTTTGTAAACGATCGCCAGCAGTTCGCTGTATTTCATCGCCGGGGTGAAGTTCTGCTGGGATGATTCGTGGCGCGCATGCGCTTCCAGAATGCCGTCGCGCGAAAGCGCCTGCTTCACCCGCAAGGTCAGCGGCTTCAGCGCCTCCACCATGCCGCTTTCCCAATCGATCAGCGTGCCATAGCAGTCGAACGTGAGTGCTTTGAAATCACCAAGCTTCATGACTTGAAATTATCCTTGCGGCGGCGCAGTTCGGCGAACACCTCGGCATCCGTGGCGCTTTCCATTTTAAGGTTGCGGCGGATTTCAACGCTGTCGGCCCTGAGGAACGGATTGGTCTTGAGCTCTTCGCCCAGCGTTGTGGGGCACGTCATCTTGTCCTCCCGGCGGAGCTTGGTGACGATGCCGGTCCGTTGTTGGAGTGCCCGGTTGGCGGGCTCCACCGACATGGCGAATTTGGCGTTGGCCTCGGTATATTCATGGCCGCAATAGACAAAGGTCGAGGGCGACAGCGTGCGGAACTGGTTGACCGAGTGGTACATCTCCTCCAGCGTGCCCTCGTTCACCCGTCCGCACCCCAGCGAGAAGATCGTATCCGCCGCGAACAGCGAGAATTCCGCGGGGATATGATAGGCGATGTGGCCCTTGGTGTGGCCGGGGCAGGCGTAAATTTTCACCTCGCGCCCCGCCCAGGTAAATGTCTCGCCGCCCGACACCATCTTGCGGATACCGGGAATTTTCTCGGCTTCATCCTTGGGGCCGATGATGCTGCAGCCGAACTGCTCCCTCAGCGCCAGATTGCCCTCGACATGATCGATGTGGTGATGGGTCGTAAAGATGTGCGTGAGCTGCCAGCCCCTAGCCTTTAGCTCCCGCTCGATGGCTGCCGCATCCGGCGCATCGATCGCCGCCGTGGCCCCGCTTGGGTGGTCGTGGACCAGAAGGCCGTAATTATCCTCCCGGCAGATGAATTGATGCATTTCGAGATGGGACATGGCGTTGGCTCAACCTTGTTTGATTTCAGTGATGACCGGAATGGCGCTTGCCGGTATCATCTCGCCCGATGGATATCGTCGATCTCCGCGAATTCTATACGAGCCGGCTGGGTGATACCACAAGGCGGCTCATTGCCAACAGGCTAAAGGCCCGGCTGGGGCCGGTTGCCGGCGCCACCGTCATGGGCCTGGGGTATGCCACGCCCTATCTCGAGGATTGCGCCGCCGAGGCCCAGCGCGCCATGGCCTTCATGCTGGCCACCCAAGGTGTCATCCATTGGCCGGCCGATGGGCCGGTCCAATCGGCGCTGGTGGACGAATTCGACCTGCCGCTCCTTGAAAGCACCGTAGATCTGGCGCTCGTCGTCCATGGGCTGGAACTCACCGATGCTCCCGACGAAATGCTGAAGGAAATCTGGCGCGTACTGGCGCCACAAGGCCGATTGTTGCTGGCTGTCCCCAACCGGCGGGGCCTGTGGGCCAGTTTCGATAGTTCTCCCTTCGGTTATGGCCAGCCTTTTTCAAGGCCGCAGCTTTCACGCCTCCTGCGGGACAGCCAGTTTTCCGTTGTCTCCTGGTCGCCGGCCCTGTTCTTCCCGCCCACTGGCCGGGCGCCGTTCCTGTCGTGGGCGGGTTTTTTCGAAAGCCTTGGCAACCGCTTGATGCCGGGATTTTCGGGCGTGGTCATCGTCGAAGCGGTAAAACAGGTCTATGCCATTTCCACCGGCAAGAGAGCCCGCCGTCTGGCGCCAGGGCGGCGGCCGGCGCTGACGCCGCTGTCGGCCGGGCGCACCAGCACGCGATCATGGCCCTAAGGCTTTGCTTTTGATCGTTGTCCACCTATGAATAGCGCCGACGGCTTGGATCGGTAACGGAATTGGGGCCATGAGTACGCCGGCCGCGCGGGATACATCGCTGGACGACATTCGCCA
>JACMJT010000370.1 GCA_014380505.1 Hyphomicrobiales bacterium
GTGAGAAAGGCCAGGCTCTTGTGGCTCTCGCCTGCAAAGCCGCTGGCCTGCGCGATAAGCCCGACAACCGCAGCAAAGATAAAGTAGACCGCGTTTTGCCAGTTGGCGATGACCAACGGTTCCACCCGTTGTGCCAAATCGCGCCCCATCATTTGCCCGATGGCATAGCCAAAGGCCGAATAGAGGGCGAGCAGTGATGAGGGTTCAAAGGCCTGCACACCTGGCCGCACCATGACGATCACGCCGGCAAAGCCCGCAACAATGGCAATCCAGCGGTAATAAGGTACACGCTCGCCGAGAAAAGGTCCGGCAAGTCCCGCCACAAAGAATGGCATGGTGAAATAAATCGCCACCATGTTGGCTATCGGCATCGCCGCAATCGCCAGAATGAAGGCGAGATAGGCCGTGCACAGGATGAGGGCGCGTATCAATATCCGCAACCAGAGCGGTGTGAGCAGTGTACGAAGTCCGTGGGTATGCGCCAGCCACACGCCCAGTATTGGCAATGATGTAAATCCCCGGATCAGCATGGTCTCATATACCGGATAGGTGCCGGACATGGCCTTGATGATCGCATCCTGCGTTGAAGCCAGCCCGATGGCCACAAGCACCAGCACGGCCGCCCGGGCCTTGTTGTCGCCCGGACTATGACTTGGCGTCATGCATCGTCTCGGCCAACAGCTTCACGCCCGGGGCAATTTTCTTTTCGTCGATGGAGGAAAAGGCCAGGCGAAAGTAATTCCGCGGTGGATTTCTTCTGCCGAAATTTATCCGCCCAGGTTCAATGAGGATGCTATTGGCCGCGGCAGCCTTCGCCAGCACCTCGCTGTCAAGCTCGGCTGGACCCTTCACCCAGAAACTAGTGCCGCCAAAACTTGGCAGGCGCGACGAGGCGGGGAAGTGTTGCTCCAGCGCCTTGCCCATGATTTCCCAGCGTGTGCGGTAAGCCCGGTGCAGGCGGCGGATCAGGGTGTCATGATGGCCCAGTGAGAGAAACAGGGCAGCCGTGCGCTGGTTGTTGTTGGGCGCATGGCGCACCATCAGGCGGCGCAGGGCGCGGGCTTCCGCAATGAGCTTCTTCGGCCCCACCATGAAGCCAAGCCGCAAGCCCGGAAAAAGCGATTTGGAGAGCGAGCCTACATAAATCACATGGCCCTTGTCATCGAGTGATTTAAGCGCCGGGCAGGGCTCATTCACATAATTTGTCTCAAACTCATAGTCATCCTCAATGATGATGAAGTCGCGCGCCGCCGCGAGTTTGAGCAGCGCCATGCGCCGTTCGATGGGCATGGTGGCGGTGGTCGGGAACTGGTGGCTGGGCGTGGTGAAAACAACTTGCGCGTTGTTGAGATCGGCAGTGAGCATCAGGCCATGGTCATCAACCGGCACCAGTGCCACGTGCTTTGATTTCAGTTGGAAGATGTTGCGCACATCCGGATAGCCCGGCTCCTCCATCGCCACGCGGGTGTTTTCGTCAACCAGAAGGCTGGTAAGTAGATAAAGCGCGTTCTGCGCCCCCAGGGTGATGAGAATTTCATCGTCGGTGGCCATGATGCCCCGGCGCGGCAATATCCGCCGCCGGATATGCTCAACCAGCATGGGATCGTCATGGGCCCAGGTGTCAGTGGTCCAGGTGCCGAGCCATTTCTTGCCCAGCGCCTGCCGCGTGCAGTCGCGCCATTCGGCCACCGGAAACAGCGTGTGATCGACCTGCCCATAAATAAAGGGATAGGTGTAGCTCTGCCAGTTCAGGGCCTTTGAGATATTTTCCTGGGCAGCCGGATTTTGAAAACGGCCTCGCCATCGGCTGCCAGGCTTACTCCTTCAAGGAATTCAGCGCCTTCGAGGCGATCGCCAAAACCA
>JACMJT010000371.1 GCA_014380505.1 Hyphomicrobiales bacterium
CTGCGGCTGAACAGAAGCTTGTGCATGGCCCGCAAGTCATCAGGCGCGATGGCGGCAATGGACTCCGGTGTGCCTTTGGACTGGCGCGCATAGAGCTGGTCGCCAAAGGCCAGTTTCATCCAGGCCCGCGAGGCGATTGATTCGGGATCCTGTTCATCATTCCTGGCTGACAGCAAAAACTGCTGGCGTACGCGCTCCATGGCCGCCATTTCAAAGTGCGGCGCGGTGAGTACTTTCTTGAGAAGGGCAAAGGCCTGTTCGCGATTCTTGGATAGCGTTTGCAGGGAGCCCTCAAACTGGTCCATGCCGCTGTCGAAGCTGATCCGCACGGCGAGTTCATCGCGCAGGGCCTGGAACGCGGCGCTATCGAGGTCGCCTGCCCCTTCATCCATCATGCCGGTTATGAAATGCGCCGTGCCCTCTTTCCCGGCAGGGTCCGAGGTTGAGCCGCCTTCAAAGGAAAAATCCATGGCGATAAGGGGAATGGACTTGCTCTCCACCAGCCAGGCCTTGATACCGCCGGGGCTGGTAACTTCCTTGATCTCTATTGCATTGGCGTAACCGAAAGAGATGGCCAGGGCAAAGCCAGCGAAAATAATCCGGAGCAGAACAGCGCGCATGGGTAAGCCTTGCATCAGTTTAAAGTTTGCGTATCAGGCAGCAGGATTCCGGTGACGGAGCGTTTCAGCACGATGAATTTTTCCGCCGCTTGCTTGATATCGTCGAGCGTCACTTTCTCGATGTCGATGTCGCGGTCGAAAATGCTGCGGGCCGAGAGCCCCGTGGTGAGGGCAACGCCTGCCATGCGCGCCAGTGCGGCCTGGTTATCAAGGGTGTAAACCCTCTCGGCAATGGCCTGGTTGCGCACACGGTCCAGTTCTTTCTGGGTTACGCCGTTCTTCAGGACATCGGCAAGGATTGCATCAATAGCCGCTTCCACCTTGGCCACATCGGCGCCCGGGTTCGGCGCGGCATAGAGGCCAAAGGTGCCGCTGTCCAATTGGTCGCCGGAATACCAGGCGGCCGCATGGGCGGCAATTTTCTGGTCAATCACCAGGTTTTTGTAGAGCCTGCCTTGTGTGCCATTGCCCAGGATATCGGCCAGCAAATCCAGCGCCAGGGCTTCCCTGCCATTGGCCGTCGCATAGGACGGGGCGAGATAGCTGCGCTGCACGGCCGGCGATGCGGCCCGCGCATCAACCAGGGTCACGCGTCGGGAGGCGATGGGGTCAGGTTCGGCGGTGCGCACCCGCGTTTCCGGCGTGAAGGTATTTTTCAGGACGCCATAGTATTTTTCGGCCAGAACTTTCACCTGTTCCGGCGTCACATCGCCCGCCACCACGAGAACGGCGTTGGCAGGCGTATAATGGGCCCGGTAGAAAGCCATCGCATCGTCCCTGGTGAGCTTTGCCACTTCCGACATCCAGCCGATCACCGGCTTGCCATAGGGGTGGGCCATGTACATGGCCGCATCAACCTGTTCGCTGAGAAGCGCCGAGGGGTCATTGTCAGTGCGTTCGCGGCGCTCTTCACGCACCACGTCAAGTTCCGGCAGGACATTCTCGTCGGTGAGAGCCAGGTTCTGCATGCGGTCGGCTTCCAGTTCCATCATCAGTTCCAGCCGGTCGCTGGCGATGCGC
>JACMJT010000372.1 GCA_014380505.1 Hyphomicrobiales bacterium
AAGGGCGTCCTCGCCACCGGGCACCTGCGTCAGGCCATAGATCGCCAGTGCTATGGTTTGCGTCTCGCCGGGAATGCTGGAGACGAACGTTATGGTGGCGCCGAATTCGCCCAGCGCCTTGGCGAACGCCAGAATGCTGCCGGCAATGAGCCCGGGCGCGGCCAGTGGCAAGGTCACGGTAAAGAAAATACGAAACGGTGACGCGCCGAGCGTCGCCGCCGCACTTTCAAGGCGGGCGTCGACCGACTCGATGGTGAGCCTTATCGCCCGCACCATCAGCGGCAGCCCCATCACCGCGGAGGCGAGAGCTGCACCCGTCCAGCGGAAGGAAAACACAAGACCGCAGCACTGGTCGAAAAATGCCCCCGCAAAGCCTCTGCGCCCAAAGGCCACCAGCAGCAGATAGCCGGTCACCACCGGCGGCAGCACGAGCGGCAAATGCACCACACCGTTCAACAGCGTCTTGCCCCAAAAGTCCCGCCTGGCCAGCAGCCAAGCCAACGCCACGCCCAGCGGCAGCACGGCAACCGTCGCCACAACAGCCACTTGCAGGCTGAGTAGAATTGCTTGGGTTTCTTCCGGGGTGAAACTCGGCATCGGTTCTATTTGATGGGCTTGAAGCCGTTCTTCGCGAAAATCGCCGAAGCCGCATCGGAGCCGAGGAAAGCCAGATAGTCAGGCGCCGCCGGATTTTTCGACGTAGCAATGAGGGCCACAGGATAGATGATTGGGGGATGCGATGTCTCCGGAAATACGCCGGCTACCACAACTTTGGTTTCGGCATTGGCATCGCTGCCATAGACAATTCCCAAGGGCGCTTCACCGCGCGCCACAAACTGCAACGCAGCACGCACGTTAACCTGTTCGGCCAGGTGCCCCGCCAGCCCATCCCAGATGCCAAGCGATTGCAGCGCGGCCTTTGCATAGCGCCCCGCCGGCACGGCCTTCGTTTCGCCCACGGCAAGCCGTCCGCCCTTGAGAAGAGCAAGGAGATCGACACCCGGCTCGAGTGCAATCTTCGTTTCCGAGCCTGCCGGAGCGATCAGCACCAGCGTGTTGCCGAGGAGATTGCGGCGTGAATCCGGCTTTATGAGTTTGCGTTTTTCAAGATCGTCCATCCAATCGAGATCGGCCGAGATGAAGATATCGGCGGGTGCGCCTTCCACGATCTGTTTGGCCAGCGCCGGCGAGGCCGCATAGACGCCAATGGCCTCCTGGCTGGCAGATGCCTTCCACGCCACGTTGATTTCGTCGAGTGCCGTCTTGAGGCTCGCGGCGGCGAAAACATTGATGGGCTCGGCCCCTGCCGGCACGAGACCCAGGGCGAGGAAACAGAAAAGGCCGATAACTCGCAGGAAATGCACCATGATCCCTCCGCTATATCTTTTCAGATATAACGAATGCCACAGGCCCGCCGCGATGGTCAAGGCCTTCTCAAAATCGGATCAGGGACTGGCCTGGGCGACTTGGGTTGCCGATGGTGCCTGCTGCATCATGGCGGTGACGCGTTCCTTCATCTGCTGGAACTTCATCATGTCCTTGCCGGCCAGTTGCTTGCCGCCGGTCACCTTCACATTGCTCGGATTGACCGCCCGCTTGCCGACGCGGATCTCGTAATGGAGGTGCGGGCCCGTGGAGCGGCCGGTCGAGCCCACATAGCCGATGATCTGGCCCTGGTTGACGCGGCTTCCCCGGCGGATGCCGGTGGCAAGCTTGCTCATGTGGGCATAGAGCGTTTCGTATTTCTTGGTGTGCTGGATTTCGACGGTGACGCCATAGGCGCCGTGACGTCCCGCCAGTTCGACGACGCCGGCACCGGCGGCGCGGATCGGCGTACCATGGGGAACGCCGAAATCGACGCCCGTATGCATCTTTGAATATCCCAGCAGCGGATGGCGGCGCATGCCGAAGCCCGACGTCATCTTGGCGCCCGAAACTGGCGTCTTGAGCAGCGATTTCGTGGCGCTGTGGCCGCGGTCATCAAAATAGTCGGTTTGGCCATCGGCGGTGGTGTAACGGAAATAGGTTTTGGTCTTTCCCCCCAGCGTCAACTGGGCGTAGTGCATCACCTTGCGCTTGGATGACGATCCGGTCAGCGGGTTGCCATAGAAGACTTCGAATTGGTCCTCCGCCTTCACCTGGCGCTGGAAGTCGACGTCATAGGCGAAAACCCGGGTCAGCTCGGAAACGATATAGTCGGGAACCTTGTGGTCCTTCGCCGTCGAATAGAGGCTGGCGCCGACCTTGGCCTTCGTATGGAAGTGGTTGTATTGGGCGTATTGCGACGTCGCCCCTTCCTTGGCGCCGTCGATCACCGCGGCGAACTGGCCGTCCTCGTCGGACTGGACCTTGATGGTTTCCTTGGGGCCGGGCTGGAATGACAACTCCACTGGATAGGTCGCATCCCGGCCATAGAAATCCTGTTGCCGGTCAAGCGTCACTTCGAACACCGTGCCCGCCTGGATCATCGTCGTCGGGAACACGGGCTCGATGGCGGCTACCAGCGCCTGGGCTGCTTCCTTGGTAACACCGCGATCGGCGAGGGCATCGATGAGCGTTTGACCCTTGGCCAGCTTGAATGTCTCGTCGACGGGTTCAGGCGGTGCCGTCTTGGAAATCGTCGTGATATTCGCGGCTTCCTGCTCGGCCGAGGCGATTTCGGCATCGAGCACCACGGTCTTGCCGTCGCCATAGGGCAGGTCGGCGGCGGTGATCTCCGGATAGTTGTTGTCACCGGCAAGGCCGCGCTCGGGAATAATCATCTGGTCCGAGATATTGGACTTGGTAGGCTCGCCGTTGAGCGAATCGGTTCCGGTGATCGAAGCCGTATTGACGGCGGCATAGGCATCGCGCGGGATTGCATTCTCGCCGAAAATCCCGAGGACGGCGCTGCCGATCACCAGCGATCCGGCGATTCCCGTAACGCAGGTCGTCAACAGCCAGCGGTGATGGACGTCTTCCATCTCGAACACACTGTCGAGGTCGTCGTAGGACTGGGAAAGCGGAATCTGCGGGCGTTTTGACGCGCTTGCATCTTTTCCACGGCCCGAATGTCTGTCGACGCGGTCGTTCAATACCCCAGTCCCCTTACCATTCGATGCTTCGGCTCTCTACCGCCCGCCCCTATTCCCACTAGGGCGTAACGTCCTGCTCGAAGCAATAAATTTTCGCGCATCCCGCGTCTGTCAGGCCGGGGCCCGAAGACATGTGGAAAATGCCTTCACAATCCCGCCGAGTCAACCTTAATGAACAACCTTGGCTTGTTCCTCGCAAATCCAGGGGTTTTGCGAGGCCGTGTCCCAAAGGATACTCT
>JACMJT010000044.1 GCA_014380505.1 Hyphomicrobiales bacterium
CGGCTTCGCCAAGTTTGAGCACGCCCGCTCCGGCGATCGCTGGAATACCGAGCAGGAAGGCAAAGCGCGCCGCCTCCGGACGCTCGAACCCCAAGGCGCGGGCTGCGGTCATGGTGATGCCCGACCGGCTTACGCCGGGAATAATGGCGACGGCTTGGGCCAAGCCGATGATCAAAGCGGGCACCAGAGTCATGCCGGCCATGGCGCGGCTCGACAGGCCGAAGCGGTCGCAGAGATATAAGAGAATTCCGAAGACGATGGCATTCCAGGCGATAAGTTCAGGCATGCCGCGGACTTGGTCCATGAAGCCGATCTTGTCGAGAAACACGCCGAAGATTACGGCCGGGACGGTGGCGGCAACAATCAGCATGGCAAGCCTGCCCCATGCCGTCACCCGTCCGCGCAATAGATCGAACGTCCCTGCCAGCAGTTTCATGCAATCGCGCCAGAAATAGACGACGACCGCCAGGAACGAGCCCATGTGCACCATGACGTCGGTGATCAGCCCCTGGTCCTCCCAGCCCGTCAGAATGGGCACCAGAAGGAGATGGCCGGAGGAGGAAATCGGCAGAAATTCCGTGATTCCCTGGATCAGGGCGAGCACGGCGATCTGCACGAACTCCATGGGTGGCTGCTTCCTTGTATCGAATCGCCTTGCTGCGTCAGGCTGCCGGGTTTTATATGGGGACCGGAGGCGGGGCAATCGGGGCCTGCCGCTGCACATGGCAAGGCTTGCATTTTCCGATCATGGCTTCACTCATCCATTTCTCCCTCGACCCCTTCAGCCGCCGCGTGCGCCTGGCGCTGGCGGAATATGGAGTGGCGCTGGACATGCTTGAGGAGGAACCCTGGGCTCCAAGTGCTGATATCTTCTCGCTCAATCCCGCGGGCACGCTTCCCATCTATGTGGAAGATACCAGCACCGTCATCTGCGGGATCGAAGCCATCGGCGAATATCTCGAGGAAAGCCGCAAAAGCAGCGCCAGCCTTATTCCCGGCGATGTTTTCGAGCGCGCCGAGGTGCGCCGCCTGGTGGGCTGGTTCGATACGAAATTCTACGCGGAAGTGTCCGAGCCCGTGCTCACTGAAAAGGTGATACGCCGTTTCATGGCCCACGACGCCGGCGGCGGCGCTCCCGATATGGGCCGCGTCCGCCTCGCCATGACGAGGCTTCGCCCGCATCTCGTTTATATTTCCCAACTCGCCAATGACCGGGCTTGGCTGGCGGGACCGGATCTGTCGCTTGCCGATCTGGCGGCGGCGGCCCATGTCTCGGTCATCGATTATCTCGGCGATGTTCCGTGGGCGGAATATCCGGTGGCGAAAACCTGGTACCAGCGGATCAAGTCCAGGCCGTCGTTCCGTCCGCTGCTGGCCGACACGGTGCGCGGCATTCCTCCGCCCGCGGCCTACGCCGACCTTGACTTCTGACCGTGGCAACACTCGTGGAGCGGCTGAGGGAACGGGCCCGTGAGGAAGGTTTCGATGCGGTCCGCATCGCCAGGACCCTGCCCGATCCACAGGCGGCTGCGGGGCTCCGGCGCTTTATTGCGGCAGGCTTTCACGGAGGCATGGGCTGGATGGCCGAGACTGAAGACCGCCGCGGCAACACCGGCGTTCTGTGGCCCGAGGCAAAATCGGCGATCATGCTGGCGCTCAACTATGGGCAGGACGGCAATCCCCTCGAGCGGCTCGCAGAGCGCGGCAACGGCGTTATTTCCGTCTATGCGCAGGGAGCCGACTATCACGATGTGATCAAGGGCAAGCTCAAGCGCCTCGCCCAATGGCTCGCGCACGAGGCCAAGGCCGACATCAAAATTTTCGCCGACACCGCGCCCCTGATGGAAAAGCCGCTTGCGGCACGCGCCGGCCTCGGCTGGCAGGGCAAGCATACCAATCTCGTCTCGCGCGAGCTGGGCTCGTGGTTCTTCATCGGCGCCATACTGACAACAGCCGAACTGCCCGAAGACGAGCCGGAGACCGACCGCTGCGGATCGTGCCATGCCTGCCTCGACATTTGTCCGACGAAGGCCTTCCCCGCGCCCTATCAGCTCGATGCAAGGCGGTGCATTTCCTATCTCACCATCGAGCACAAGGGCCACATCGCGCGCGAGTTCCGCGAGCCCATGGGCAACCGCATCTATGGTTGTGACGATTGCCTGGCAGTGTGCCCCTGGAACAAATTCGCCCAAATCGCATCGGAAGCGAAACTCAAGGCCCGCGCCGATCTGGTTACCCCCGCGCTGACCGATCTTCTAAAACTCGACGATGCCGCCTTTCGCGCCAAATTTTCGGGTTCGCCGGTGAAACGCACGGGGCGCGACCGTTTCCTGCGCAATGTATTGATCGCCGCCGGTAACAGTGGAGACGCAAACTTGGTGGCCTCCGTCGAAGAACGGCTCACCGATAACTCGCCACTGGTGCGCGCCATGGCGGTCTGGGCCCTGTCGCGGCTGGCGGCGCGGGATCGTTTCACAACTCTCCAATCGCGCTACGCCGCAACCGAGCCGGATGAAGCCGTAAAGGCCGAATGGGAGTCTGCGTGAATCTTCTGTGCTTCGGATTGGGATTTTCCGGAAAGGCCCTCGCGGCGCGGCTCGTGAC
>JACMJT010000373.1 GCA_014380505.1 Hyphomicrobiales bacterium
AATCCGCGCCCTCTCGCCCACAACAACCATCGAAGTGCTGACACCGGATTTTCTCAAGAAGGACGGCGCGCTGGATAAAGTCGTCGAAGCGCGGCCCGACGTTTTCAACCACAATCTGGAAACCGTACCCTCGCTCTATCTCAAGATCAGGCCGGGTGCCCGCTACTTCCATTCGCTCCGCCTGTTGCAGCGAGTGAAGGAGCTTGACGCCAACATGTTCACCAAGTCGGGCATCATGGTGGGGTTGGGCGAAACCCGCGATCAGGTGATGCAGGTGATGGACGATATGCGCTCGGCCAACATCGATTTCATTACCATCGGCCAATATCTCCAGCCCACCCGCAAACATGCGGCCATTGACCGTTTCGTGACGCCGGAAGAATTCAAGGGCTACGAGACCATAGCCTTCGCCAAGGGCTTCCTCATGGTGGCATCAAGCCCACTCACCCGCTCGTCGCACCACGCGGGTGACGATTTCGCGCGGCTGCGTTCGGCGCGGGCGCAAAAACCCGGGCACTGACGAATGGCAAAGTTTTCGGCGATGCGGAGCGTTCCCTATTCCGTCGAGCAGATTTTCGGAATTGCCGGAAACGTGGCTGACTACCCCGCTTTTTTGCCCCTGGTCAAACGATCCGTGGTGACCGACATGGTGATCGGTCTGGATGGAAAAAAACACTTCATCGCCGATTTGCAATTCGCTTACCCGAAACTGGGCATCAGCGACTCATTGCGGAGCCGTGTCGTTGTCGATCCTGCGGCATGCACTGTCACGGCCACGTCGAACGAAGGTCCGGTCAAATCGCTGATTTCCGAATGGAAGATCCTTGCCCGCGCCACTGGCGGATCGGACATCCACTTCACCGTGGACTACACGCTGAAAAGCCGCAGTCTGCAATTCTTGTTGTCCGGCATGTTCGATCTGATCGTCCGCCGCATCATGACGGCGTTCGAGGAGCGGGCGAGGGCGCTTTATGGAGCGCCAGTCGCGGCCTGAGCGAGGCCCAACGCGAGCGCTTCCGCAACGGATCTGAGCCGTATTTCCTCCCGGCCCAAATCGCCAAGCATCAGCTTCCGGTGAAGCGTGGGGCCGCCGCGCCGCGCCGCGGCGATGTGAACAAGGCCCACCGGTTTTTCGGCCGATCCGCCACCGGGGCCTGCGATGCCGGTAACGGCCAAGGCAATATCCGCCCCCGTGGCCTGGATCGCGCCATCGGCCATGGCCCGCGCCGTTTCCTCGCTCACCGCGCCATAGGCCTCAATAAGTTTTGCGGGAACACCAACCAGTTTGGTCTTGGCGCTATTGGAATAGGTAACGAAGCCCGCCTCAAAGACATCCGAAGCACCGGCAATTGACGTGATGACTCCCGCCACCAGTCCGCCAGTACAACTTTCCGCGGTTGCCAGTTTCAGGTGGCGCACGCGGCAAGCGTCGAGAAGTTCCGCCGCCTTTGCTGTCAGGGAAGAATCGAAGATCACGGCAAACGCACCGTCGCCACAGCGAAGGCGGCGATGCCTTCCTTGCGGCCGAGGCTGCCCAGCCGCTCCGTGGTTGTAGCCTTGATGGCGATGCGCTCCGGTGCAACGCAAAGGAGGGGAGCCAGAACCGCTTTCATGGCGGGAATGTGAGGGGCAATGGGCGGCGCCTCCGCCAGAACGGTGATATCGGCATTGGCGATAAGCCCGCCGCGCTGGCGCACAAACTCCACCGCCTTGCGCAGGAAGATCGACGAGGCAGCACCCCTCCATTGCACATCGCTTGGCGGAAAGTGGATGCCGATATCGCCTTCGCCAATGGCACCCAAAATTGCATCCGTCAGCGCATGCATCGCCACATCCGCGTCCGAGTGACCTTTAAGCCTTTGGCCATGAGGAATGGCGACGCCACACAGGATCACGGCGTCGCCCGCCTCGAAGGGGTGAACGTCGATGCCCTGGCCCACCCTTATGTCGGGAAGATCGGCAAGCCGCACCGCCATCATTTCGCGATCCGCCACCATCATGTCCTCGGCGGTGGTGAGCTTGCGATTTTGGGCGCTGCCGGGGATCATGGCGATCTCGATATTCAAGCGCTCCGCCACGGCGGCATCGTCGGTAAGATTTCCGATGCCGGAGTCATGGGCGGCGCGATGTGCCGCGAGTATCGTTTCAAAATCGAACCCTTGCGGCGTTTGCGCCGTCCACATGCCACCCCGGTCGATGGTCGACTGAATGATGCCGCCGGGTGCGAGCTTCAGAGTCTCGGCGACGGGGAAGCCCGGCACCACCGCCCTGTGGCGGCTTAACCCAGCGATAACGTGACCTATGAGATCGGGCGAGGGAAAGGGCCGCGCGCCATCGTGGATCAAAACCTTGCCGGGCCGGTGGCGGGCCACGGCCTCAAGCCCGGCGCGGCATGACTCCTGCCGCGTGGCGCCGCCGGTCACCGCCGGCTCGACATTGAGGCCTTCCGTGGCGCCAGCATACATCTCTTCATGCCCTTCGCCGATGACGGGTTGGACATGATCGATTGCGGGGTGTTCCGCGAACGCCTTGAGGGTCCACCAGAGTACGGGCCTGCCACCGATCAACTGATATTGCTTGGGGATTTCGCCACCTGCGCGCAGGCCCGATCCGCCTGCCACGATCACTGCAGCTACCGTCATGGTAACGCTCTAGCAATCCCGCATCCCGGCGGCAAGAAAGGCTCTTGACGCGGTGCAGCATAAGTCTAATTTGCCGCCAAAATAGTCACTCGTAGCGATCGCACAAAAAATGGGCATAAAGATCGGGCCAATCCAAACCCGCAACCGCGTGTTTCTGGCGCCCATGTCGGGGGTCACCGACGAACCCTTCCGCGCCGCCGCCCACGCCCACGGCGCAGGCCTCGTTGTGTCGGAAATGGTTGCGAGTGAAGAGCTTGTCCGCGCCCGCCCCGACATGGTGCGGCGCGCGGCGGGTGCCGGGCGAATTGCTCCCTTCGTTATCCAGCTTGCGGGGCGCGAGGCCCGCTGGATGGATGCCGGAACGCGGCTGGCCCAGGATCTGGGCGCTGACATAATCGACATCAATATGGGCTGCCCGGCCCGCCAGGTTACGGGTGGCCTCTCCGGCTCTGCCCTGATGCGCGATCTCGACCATGCGATGACGCTGGTGAAGGCGACCGTGGCCGCCGCGACAGTCCCCGTAACCCTCAAGATGCGTCTCGGCTGGGACCATGGCAGCCTTAACGCGCCGGAACTGGCGCGCCGCGCCGCGGATGCGGGCGTCAGCCTAGTGACGGTCCATGGCCGCACCCGCTGCCAGTTCTACAAGGGCAGGGCCGATTGGTCCGCCATCGCGAAAGTCCGCGAAGCAATTTCAATTCCGCTCATTGCCAACGGCGATGCTGATACAGTGTCCGATGTCAAAGCCATGCTTCACGCATCGGGTGCCGATGGCATCATGCTGGGCCGTGCGGCCTATGGCAGGCCATGGTGGCCGGGCGTCATCGCCGAACGGCTCGATCCAGGCTCGGGCATCGCCGAACCTTCATTGGCCGAAGAAGCGCTGATCGTGGGCGAGCACCACGCGGCAATCATCGACTACCACGGCAACAAGCATGGCAACCGTATCGCCCGCAAGCATGTGGGCTGGGCAATCGCGCGTCTGGAGGAGAGGGGTTTCCTCACCGCCGGGACCGCCAATGGCTGGCGCGCCCGGCTCCTGCGGACGGACAGCAACGACGAAGTCGCGCGCGGGCTTTGCGATATCTATTCCGATTGCGATTTGCGGGAGGCGGCGTGATGGCCGCAGTCGCCGAGGAAAAACCCTTGCCTGCGCCAGCACCCCTCGCTCGCGCCATCATCGATGCCTTGCCCAATCCGCTCATGGTCATCGATGACCAAGATCGCATTTGCCTCGTCAATGGCGCCGCCGAGAATTTTTTCAAGACAAGCAGCGCCATGCTGATGCGCCACCGCCTCGGCGATCTCGTGCCATTCTCAAGTCCCATATTCAATGCGGTGGCCCAGGCCCGCAGCACGGCAGGTTTGGTGAACGAGTATGGCGTGGGCGTGGGCAATCCGCGCCTTGGCGGCGAGCGGGTGGTCGACCTGCAGGCAGCGCCCATGACCGACGGCTTCGTCATCATCATGCTGCTTGAGCGCGCCATGGCTTACAGGATCGAACGCCAGCTCTCCTCGCGGGGCGCCGCGCGGTCGGTTTCAGGCATGGCCACCATTCTCGCCCATGAGATTAAAAATCCGCTGGCCGGCATCCGGGGTGCTGCGC
>JACMJT010000374.1 GCA_014380505.1 Hyphomicrobiales bacterium
AATAAGGTCTCCCGCGAGAAGTAAGAGTAAAGCCGTCGCTGTGTTGAGACAGCGACGGCTTTTTCGTGCCTGGCGGTCAGGCTGACGGCCGTAGTCTTGCGGGGGGGCGCGTGCAATGCACGCACACAGAATCGCCTCAAATCAGAACATCTTTGAACTGTCATTAACGTGAAAGGGGCGTCACGTGGGGATAACGGGGTGGCTTTTGGTTTGGCTGATCGTGAACGCGCTGTTTGTCGTGTGGCGCATCTTGGTCATGAGCGACGCTGAAACTCGCGATCGAGCAACCCGCAAAATGCCGAAGGTTGCCGGCCCTTAAAATAGAAAGGCCCCAGCGATGCGAATGCGGTCTGACATTGCGGGCAGCGTGTTGGCACCGCAATTGGCACCGGACAGTGTGGTATCGGGCGGGACTCGCCGTCACGAACGGGCCAAAAAGTCCATGAAATTCAGTTCAAGAGGCTACTGGAAAATACGAACAAATACAGGACAAGACGAGCGGTTGAGAATTTCAAGACCGGTGCCTTAAACCACTCGGCCACCCTTCCATCCATGGAAAATGCCCGAGCTTTGGTCGCACTGAGAACCAACAAGTCTCGGACGCATCTTCGCCGCCTGTTTATGGCCGCACATAGTGCGCCGTCAACCGTTTGCGGCGACGTCACGCCGCATATCGGCATCAAGTGGCTCTATCGGCCCCATGAGACCGCCGAACGTCTCAACAATCTGGGATGGACATGGCGATATATTGCGACTTGCATGTTGATCACGGTTTATGGTGCGCGGAACCTGGTCCTGAAAGAACACGATGACAGCGACAGGGGATATTTCAAGGACCCTGATTGTGGCCAAGGCGGCCGCCGGATGGCGCAAGTTCGCGGTGCTTTTGCTCGCACTGGTTATCGTGGGGCTGCCGATCAACGGGTTTTATGTTTATGCCCTGCTGGTAATCGCGGCCGTCATAATCTTCACCGGTGAAGTCAGGACCGCGCCGCGTGCCTGGCTGGCAGCTGTCACGATTGTCCTGGTCGCGGTTGCCGGACAGATCTGGCTGGCGCCGCCGCGCATCGACGAGGGGCACAATCTGTTCCTGCCGGGCGGACCCACCCAGGCGCTGAAGCGTGGGTTACCGCCACAGGTTTACGATCAACTGGCGGTTGATTTCGACAAGCAATATCCATCCGAGAAAGTCTGCAAGGCGACCGAAGCCGGCTGTTGGCTTAACATGGGCTTTCCGGACCGCACCTTTGCGTTTTCCGCCGACGGAATTTTTCACAAGTCGGATTTCTCGCGATCGGTCACTCAAATCAATTTTTCCGATCCGACATGGTTGGGCCTCGGGTTCATCAATGAGTATCGCTACAATTGGTATCCCGTCAGCGACGTGCAGCGCGCCAGTCGCGATCGCCGTTTCTGGATGGGCTGGAAGCGTTGGCATTTGACGATGCCGTGGTTCCAGATGATCCGGTTGCCGGCGGCGTATGTCGGCGGCGAATTGTGCTGGAGTGGCGACCTGATGTGGGAGGGCCACGGCGAGCATTTTTCACTGTTGCGAGGCGATCAATGCCGGGCCATCGAGCCGGCCGACGCCGGCCGACGCATTGTAGGCCTTGCGATCAAGCCGGCCTCACTTGCGATGCGCCTGACGCCGCCGGCTTCGGTGCGGCTGCTGCAGATCGCGCAAGGAATGCTGACGGTGGGTGCCTTGCTTGGTCTGTTGCTGACCCTGGTATCTGTCGAGGTCCGCCGCCTGATCGTGCCGTCTGTGCTGGTCGGACTTGCCGCCGTGGTCGTCGCCCTCCACGATCTGAGTTTTCTCGGGGGGCTGCGAGCGTTGGACGGCGGCGATGACGGTTTATTTTATGATGGCGTCGGACGCATGATACTGCAGTCCCTTTTGAGCGGGGATTATACCACTTTCCTGATCGGCTTTGAAAAGGTCTTCTACTACGGGGGGCCGGCGCTGCGTTATTTTCGGGCCTTCGAACATATCGTCTTCGGCGAAACCTTTCTTGGGTATCTGTCGCTGCTCCTGCTCTTGCCTGTGCTGGTTTATAAATTGTTTCTCC
>JACMJT010000004.1 GCA_014380505.1 Hyphomicrobiales bacterium
GAAGCGGAAGATGCCTAACTTTCCCTCTCCCCAGTGGGGAGAGGGCGGGGCCCATTGCGGCACGCAATGGGAGGGTGAGGCGGATCAGCTCCATCAATCTTATTCAAATCGGAATGCTCGCATGATCACCACCCACTCCCAAGCCCGCTCCCTCCGCAATTCGCAAACGGACGCCGAAGCCATCCTCTGGTCCCAATTGCGCAACCGTCAAATGGCCGGGCGCAAGTTCCGCCGCCAAGTGCCGCTGCTCGCATATGTAGTGGATTTCGCCAGCCTCGATGCCAAGCTCATTATCGAGCTGGATGGCGGGCAGCATGCGGAACAGATGGAGGCCGACGCAACTCGAACCCTCGCGCTTGAGGCTGAAGGCTTCATCGTCCTGCGTTTCTGGAACGCCGATGTCTTCACCAATCTCGATGGCGTGCTGACCGCAATCCACGCAGCGCTTGAACCCGACGAATACACCGTCCTGTGAAACCTGCTCCCCCTCACATCTCTCAACTTTAACTCATAACCCCATGCCCCTCGACATCTACCTCACCTTTCTCGGCGCTTGCTTGCTGCTCGTCCTCAAGCCCGGCCCCGCCATGTCGGTGATCGTCGGAAACAGCGTTGGCTACGGCGTGCGCGGCGGACTGACGTCGGTCACCGGCAATGTCCTGGGCTTCGCGCTGCTGCTCGCCATCGTCAGTTTCGGTCTCGCCTGGATCGCCGAGGCGATGCGCGAGTGGTTTGATTGGATCAAGCTCGGCGGCGCCCTCTACCTCGTCTGGCTTGGCATCAGCCGTCTGCGCAATGCCGGCCGGGTTTCGGCCTATGGCGAGAACCCCACGGGCGAATTGTTCCGCGACGGTTTCCTCGTGGCGGTGGCCAACCCGGAAGTCATCATGTTTCTCGCCGCCTTCCTGCCGCCCTTCGTCGATCCAGCGCGGCCCGTGGCGCCTCAGCTTGCGATTCTCGCTGTAACCTTTCTCGCTGTCAGCATCTTTGCCGGCTCGCTGCTGGCGGTTCTCGCCGGCCAGGCGCGAGCCTTTCTGTCCGGTGGCAGGCTGAAGTGGATCGATTATCTCAGCGGGGGCTTGATTGTGATCGCCGGGTTGTGGCTAGCTTGGCCGCGCTAATCGGAGGATGCCACTATGAGTCTTGAAAATTGGCTGGCCTTTTGCGCGGCGGCGACGGCTTTGGCAATCGTTCCCGGCCCGACCGTGACGGTGATCGTCGCCAACAGCCTCCGCTACGGCGCCCGCGCCGGGCTTCTCAATGTGGCGGGAACCCAGGTCGGTGTCGCCATATGGCTGGTGATCGCCGTGCTGGGCCTGGGTGCCGCCATCGAGGTTATGGGCGTGTGGTTCGATGTCCTGCGTTATGCCGGTGCCGCCTATCTCGTCTGGCTTGGCATCAAGCTGCTCCGGTCCAAGGGCGATCTCGCGGTGGCCACCGACCGGGTGCGGCCGGGTGGCAGCTTTTTCCTCCAGGGGTTCATCGTCATCATGTCCAACCCCAAGATGCTGGTGCTGTTCGGCGCCCTCATTCCGCCGTTCATTTCACCCACCGGTGACTATCAACACCAGTTGCTCACCCTGGGCCTAACCTTCGCGGCAATTGCTCTCGCGGGCGACAGCATCTATGCCCTCGCGGCGGGCAAAGCCGGTCAATGGCTATCACGTTCGCGTATTCGCGCGATTGAGATTGCCAGCGGCCTTTGCCTCACCGCCGGCGGCGTGTGGCTGGCACTCAAGAGCCGCTAAGCTTCACGCGATGCCAAGCTTCCTGGCCAGTTCCATGTCCCAGTAGGTGGCTTCGATCTTGTGACCGTCGAGGTCGCGAACGAAACAGCCGTAGTAAGCATCGCTATAGAGAGGACGGTAGCCTGGCCCGCCGTCTTGGGTTGCGCCCGCCGCGATCGCCTCGGTGAAGAAGGAATCGACTTCAGCCTTGATCGCGGCAATGAAACTGATATGCACGCCGTTGCTGGAGGAGGCGGTACCGCCGTCATAGGGCGTCTGAATCCAGAACTCGGGGAAAGCCTTGCCAAAGGCAACAGCGCCGGGATGCTCCATGATGATGCGGCACCCCAGCGTCCTGAGCACCCGTTCATAGAAAGCCCTCGCCTCCGGGAAACGGTTGGTGCCAAGCGATACATGCGAGATGATGGACGGGTTTTCGTCTGCCATGCGGGTTCTCCCTCTTGGAGATCAAACTATGCCGCCATCTGCTGACAGGTTGCGGCAGGAACGCAACCGGTTTATGGCAGGCCCATGACACGCATTGGCTTCTATCCCGGCTCCTTCGATCCCGTAACCTACGGCCATCTGGACATCATCGCCAGGGCGGCGCGCCTGGTTGACAAGCTGATCATCGGCGTCGGCATGCATTCCGGCAAGCAAGCCCTGCTCGACGCCAAATCCCGCGTGGCGCTTCTGGAAGAGGTGATCCGCCCCATCGCCGAACACACCGGCGTCAAGATTTCGGTGGCCACCTTCGACGATCTCGCCGTCAACGCCGCCCGCCGCCACCACGCAGGCGTCATCATCCGGGGCCTAAGGGATGCCAGCGATTTCGATTACGAAGTGCAGATGGGCCAGATGAACGGCGCCATGGCCCCCGACATCGAATCGGTTTTCCTGGCGGCGTCCCCCGCCACCCGCATGATCGCCTCCTCGCTGGTGAAGCAAATCGCTCAGATGGGCGGCGACATCACGCTGTTTATCCCCAAGGAAGCCCAGGCCATGGTGGCCGCCGCCCTGAAAAAACCGCCGCATTGACTTTTGATTGGGCAGCCTTCAGTTAACCCGCCGACCATAACCGGAGATTTTCATGATCAAGAAACTGGGCGCGGCAGCGCTCGCCGCCGTTTGGCTTGCAACCCCGGCACTCGCCGCGGAAAAACTCACCATCGAAACCAGCAAGGGCTGCTCCTTCGATATCAAGCTTAGGCCCGATCTGGCGCCCAAGCACGTGGCGCAGATCACCAAGCTGGCGAGCTCGGGTTTTTACGACGGCATCGTGTTCCACCGCGTGATCGATGGCTTCATGGCCCAGACCGGCGATCCCACGGGCACGGGGGCGGGCGATTCATCCGAGCCCAATCTTCCGGCCGAATTCAGCAACGAGCATTTCACCAGGGGCGTCGTCGGCATGGGCCTCACGCCGGACGACGACAATTCCGCCAACAGCCAATTCTTCGTCACCTTTGCCGAAGCGTCCCATCTCGACAACAAATACACGGTGTGGGGCAATGTGGACGAAACCGGCATGGCCTGCGTCGACAAGCTTGAAAAAGGCGAACCGC
>JACMJT010000045.1 GCA_014380505.1 Hyphomicrobiales bacterium
CTGCTCAGCTTTGCCGGTTTCGCCGAGAAAGATTTGCGAGCGGCCGCGGCGAAATTGATTGAAGAACTGCAGCGCTAATTCGCTTTACGACTGCAAGGGCCTGAGCTCGCGCAGCAGCTTCTGCTTGATGGCGCGGACATAATCGCGGAAGTCCGACGCCGGTTCGATAAAGGAAGCTGCGCCGATGATGACGCGTTCCCGGTAATAAATATCGAGCGTCGAATCATCGGCCATGATGGGGAGCCCGTTCACCGTGATGCCGGCGGCAATCGCCCGTTGCCGGGCACCCTTGAGGTCGGCGCCGCTGTTGTCCATGCCGTCCCCCGAAACATCGATGATTTTCCGCAGGCCCTGGTATTCGTTTGACTCCAGCAATATGCGGCTGTCCTCGATGCCGCTGGCGATGGAGGTGGAACTGGCATGCATCCAGCGGCGGATCAGGCTGACCTGAAAGCCAAACGCCTTGGCGTCACGGCTGCTCGCGATGAGCGTAAAGGGCAGCACCAGGCGGGTTTCGCCCGGCGCTCCCCACTGCACCACGGCAATGGCGGCGCCGAAGGGCTTGAGCGTTTCGACTTGGGCCAGAACGTCCGGGTCGGCGAAGGCGGCGGAAAGCCCATCGAGTTGCAACTGGAATTCCTGGCGGTCGACGCTGGCTGAACTGTCGAGCGCCAGCACCAGTTCCAGCATCACTGGAGTGTCGGCTTCAGCCTGTGAAACCGCCATGGCCAGCATCGCGAAGGTTACGGCACGCGACGCCTTGCCGCGCACCAGCCGGCACATTGCTGCCCACATTTTTCTCGATTGGTTCCCCATGCGCAAACTGACTTTTGAAATCATGGCCGCCATGGCTCTGACACTTTCCGCCATCCTAGCACTGGCTCCGGGTGTTTTGGCCAATGACGTGATGGTGATGGACGCCTTCGCTCGCGCTTCGGCGACGCCGAAGGCAAGCTCGGCCGCTGCCTACATCAAGTTGGTGAACCGTGGCGCTGAAACCGACCGGCTCCTTTCGATTACAACAGATGGCGCAGCGATGGCCCAACTACACGAAACGAAATCGCTGGATGGTGTCATCTCCATGTCAGCGGTCGAGATTCTCGAGTTGCCTCCGGGACAAACCGCTGAGATGAAGCCCGGTGGCCTCCACATCATGCTGATGGGTCTTAAGGCACCGCTCAAAAAGGGCGGCACACTCAGCCTCGACCTTAACTTCGAGAAGGCGGGGAAGATAACCGTCGAAGTTCCCATCGAAGGCGTGGCCGCGACTGGTTCCGGTCAGGCCTCGGGCGGCTGAACACTTTCCCGCAACGGCCTTAAAGCTTCATCTTCCGACTTGATCCGCCAGTAGAGCAGGGCGCCATTGATAAGGGCGAACAGGATCGCATACCACCACAATCCAAACGCCATGGGCAGGATGAAGATTTCTCCGGCCACGACCATGTAGTTGGGATGGCGGAAATATTTGTAAGGCCCTTCGTCCACCAGCGTTTCGCCGGGAACCACGATGATGCGAGTGGTCCAGCGCTGGCCCAGGGCCGCGATGATCCAGCCCCGCGCCGCCTCCAGCACCAGATAGGCGAAGATCCACGGCCAACTTATTTCGAGTTTGAGCGCCAGATACCACAGGCCAGCAAGCCAGATCGTATGTAGGGCGACGATCAACAGATAGTGGCCGGACGCCACTTCGAAGCCTCCTCGCGCCAAAAGCCGCTTGGTGTTGCGGTGCGCAATGGAAAGTTCGGCCAGCCGCTGCAGGGTGACGAGCGACAGGATGATGATGTTGGTCCACATGGAAGCTATTGTAGCATGGTCATGAAGCTTGCGGTAAAGCCCGGTCCCAGCGCCGAGATGAAGCGGCGTCCGGCGAAGGGTTGAGACAGGGCGCGCTCCAGCACGAAAAGCACCGTCGGCGCCGACATGTTGCCATAGCCCGCGAGAATGGCGCGTTCATCCTGCAACTGCCCCTGTTCGAGCGAGAAGGCCTGCTCCAGCGCCGTGATCACCTTGGCGCCACCCGGATGGAACGAGAAGGCACCTGCATCGGTGAGCGACAGTCCGTGACGGGCCAGGAAGGCGTCCGCCGCGGGCCGCAAATCCGTCGCCGCCAGATCGGGAATGCTGCGTGAAAAGATAGCGCCAAAGCCTTGCGGGTCCATGCGCCAGCCCATCACGTCAATCGTGCCGGGCCAGGTATGTTCACCCGCATGTTCAATCTCGCCATGGGCCTCGCCCGCCGTGGATACGACACACGCCGCTGCCCCATCGCCGAACAAGGCAGTGGCGACGATGTTCGACTTGGTCATTTCATCGGGGCGGAAAGCCAGCGTGCAGAGCTCGATCACCGCGATCAGTACGGTGGAGCCGGGCGACGCTTCCGCCAGGCGTGCCGCCAGTGAAAGGCCGGAAACTCCGCCCGCGCAGCCAAGCCCAAACACCGGTACGCGCGCCACATCGTCGCGAAATCCCATCTCATGCAGCACGCGGGCCTCGATCGACGGCGTCGCCACGCCCGTCGA
>JACMJT010000375.1 GCA_014380505.1 Hyphomicrobiales bacterium
TGAAGGGCCGGACAGGGGCAGACAGCGAGCTTCTCGGCCAGAGTCAAGCCATGCGCCAGTTGCGCCACATGCTGAGGCGCGTCGCGCCGGCCAACAGCAGGGTGCTGATCACCGGTCCCATGGGCTGCGGCAAGGAGCTTGCGGCGCGCACGCTGCACGGCCTTTCGACCAGGGCCGGAGGCCCCTTCGTGACACTGAGCGCGGCAACCATGGCGCCCGAGCGCATGGAGGAAGAACTCTTTGGCGTGGAAGACGCAAGCGGCACGGCGCGGCGCGTCGGTGCCCTTGAGGAAGCCCACGGCGGCACGCTCTATATCGACGAGCTGGCCGATATGCCGCTCGAAACCCAGGGCAAGGTGTTGCGGGTTCTGGTGGACCAGACGTTCCAGCGCGTCGGCGGCGCCAAGAAGGTGAAGGTCGATGTTCGCGTCGTGTCCTCCAGCAGCCGCGATCTTCCCGCTCTCATCGCCGATGGCCGGTTCCGCGAAGACCTTTTTCACCGGCTTGGCGTGGTGCCGGTGCAGGTTCCGGCCCTCGCCGAACGGCGCGACGACATTCCCGAACTCGTCGCCCATTTCGCCCACAGCTATTCGGTCGTGGCGGGCCAGCCGCTCCGCCGGTTTGCCGATGATGTGCTCACCATGCTGCAAACGCGCGAATGGACCGGCAACGTCCGTGAACTGAAGAACAATGTCGAGCGCATCATGATCCTGGCCGGGGGCGGCCCGGCGGATGAAATCACCACGGCGTCCTTGCCGGGCGAGGGCGGAGCACCCAGCACCAATGCCGCGGCACTGGGCGTGGAGAACCTGCTTCTGATGCCGCTGCGCGATGCCAGGGAGGCCTTCGAGCGCGACTATATCACGTCGCAACTGTTGCGCTTCGGCAACAATATTTCAAAAACGTCCGTCTTTATCGGCATGGAGCGTTCGGCATTGCACCGCAAGATCAAAATCCTTGGATTAACCGGGCGGAGCGAAGAGGAGGCGGGATAACCCGCAATTTTGCAAGTTACAGAATTGTGGTAACGTCCCCCTGCACAAAAACGGCCCAAAAAAGATAAGAGACAGGCGATGGCCCAAGAAAAACAGCAAAACCTTCAAGACACCTTCCTCAACCATGTCCGCAAGCAGAAAGTCCCCGTCACCGTGTTTCTGGTGAACGGCGTGAAGCTGCAAGGCGTCATCACCTGGTTCGATAATTTCTGCGTGCTTCTGCGCCGGGACGGCATGTCCCAGCTTGTCTACAAACACGCGATTTCCACCATCATGCCGGGCGGTCCCATCAGCCTCTTCGACGAGGAGAGCGCGGGGACGTGACTGCGGCCACCCGCGCCATCGTACTGCATGTGGAGCGCAAGGGCCGCGGCAGCGCCGTGGCATCGGATCGGAACGCGGAAACGCGCCTGGCGGAGGCGGTAGGGCTCGCCCGCGCCATCGATCTTGAAATCGCAGCGGCACTCGTAGCTCCCCTGGCGGCGGCGAAGCCCGCAACCCTCATTGGATCCGGCAAGGTCGCGGAGGTAGCGAAGCAAGTGGAAGAAACGGAAAGCGGCCTCGTCGTCGTCAACGCCCAGCTCTCGCCCATCCAGCAGCGCAACCTCGAGAAAGCCTGGGGCGCCAAGGTGCTCGACCGCACCGGCCTCATCCTGGAAATCTTCGGCAGGCGCGCCGCCACGCGCGAAGGCACGCTGCAAGTCGAACTTGCCCATCTGCAATATCAAAAGAGCCGCCTTGTCCGGAGTTGGACCCATCTTGAACGCCAGCGCGGCGGCTTCGGCTTCCTCGGCGGTCCCGGTGAAAGCCAGCTTGAAGCCGACCGCCGCCTGATCGAGGAGCGCATCACCAAGATCGAAAAGCAACTCGCCTCGGTGGTGAGAACCCGCACCTTGCACCGCAAGGGCAGGGCGCGGGTGCCTTATCCCGCCGTAGCCTTCGTCGGCTACACCAACGCCGGCAAATCGACCCTCTTCAATCGCCTGAGCGGTGCTTCGGTCTTGGCCAAGGATCTGCTCTTTGCGACACTCGATCCCACCATGCGCGAGATCGTTCTGCCCCACGGCCGCAAGGTGATCCTCTCCGACACGGTTGGCTTCATCTCGGATCTTCCCACCTCGCTCATCGCCGCCTTCCGGGCCACTCTGGAGGAGGTGCTGGAAGCCGACATCATCCTCCATGTGCGCGATGTGAGCCATGCTGAAACCGAAGCGCAGTCAGCCGATGTAAACCGCGTGCTGGATGAACTTGGCATCGACGAAGTGAGGCGGGGCCAGATCATCGAGGTGTGGAACAAGCTCGATCTTCTCGATGGGGAAACCCGCACCGCCCGCGAAGCGCAAGCCAGCCGCAAGGAAAATTGCGTTCTCATCTCCGCCATCACCGGGGAGGGCATCGACCGCCTGCTGCAAGCCATCGAGGACCGGTTGGATACCGGCGACACCACCTATGAAATTTTCGTCGCCCCCTCCGATGGCGAAGGCCAGGCCTGGTTGCACGAGAGCGGCGAAGTTTTGGAGCGCGAGCTCTTCCCCGATGGCCGCACGCGCCTTTCAGTTCGCCTCAGCGCCGACAAGGCCGGCCAGGCATCCGCCCGCTTCGGCCGAATGATGCGGTTGGTTCCAAAGGACCACAAGGCCGCAGCAGAGTAGGGCACAATCATGTCATTGACTGTGTACTACTCCTCCAATTTTTCCCACTCGCGGCAACCTTTCCAGAGGTGCATGGTGCCTTACTGCGAACAGGAAACTTCCTTGGCATTGGAGCCGTAGGCGTCGGTGGCTTCATAACAGTGACGGGATCCATCGTCGTTTACGCATACTTGAAAATAAACCCCTTCCTTCTGCCAATTCCAGGCTCCGCAACTTGGTTGGGGTGCGAGGGAGATCGGCTTCAATGTTTCGGTGCCCTGTCTGTCGGGACTGCCATTCATCCACCAAACACCCTGAAAGTCGCCGTTGGTGGTGAGCGTGTATTTGACAACGCCGCTCCCTCCATTCGCCGCGAAGGTGAAATTGATTGTCAACACGCCGCCGGAATAAGAGCCTGTGCCCTCGCTCGCGTTTGGCGGGAACCATTTCATATAACAGCCACTTCCGCCCGCTGAAATGATGGCTTCGCCTTGGTAAGTTCCGGTTGCACCCGGATTGCGTCCGGTAACGGCGTAGCGGCCCGCGATCGGACACGCGGCGGAATAAGTCTGGCCATGGGCCGGTAATAAGAAGTCAAACCCAATTTCTATCAGGAGAGCAACGGCAACAAACAGCCCCGGCA
>JACMJT010000005.1 GCA_014380505.1 Hyphomicrobiales bacterium
ATGCGCGATCCCCTCAGTATCGACGCCGCCGAAAGCGAATTCCGCGACGGCATGCATGGCTTGGCCATGTGGGGTGTGGCGGTTGTCCTGGGCGCGCTATTGGCGCTGGGTGCTGCCGCGGCGGCGGCGTCGGCGTCGGCGCCTTCGACCGGCAATGCCGCGCAATCCAGTGCGGGGGAAACCCTGCTTGCGACCGAGCTGGACGAGATGTTCCGTACCGGCAAGGTGATCGACGACCTGCCCTACCGCCGCGCCGAAGCCTCCCGGATCCTTCTCACAGCGTCCGGTAAAAACGGCGTCTCCAATCCCGACCGCCGCTATCTGACCACCATCACCAGTATGGTCCTCACCGTGCCCGAGGCCGAGGCCAAGGCGCGGGTCGACGACGCCATCACGCGCTCCACCCAGGCGCTGCACCGCGCCCGCGTCGCCGCCGTGCTGCAAGCCTTCTTCGTGTCCGCGGCCCTGCTTGCCGGAGCGGTTATCGCCTGGTACGGCGCGACCGAAGGCGGCAAGGATCGCGAGAAAGGCACCTTCCAATTCTGGGACTTTCACCGCCGCCGGGCCTGATACGGGTGGCCTGACCCCCCCCAAAAGCGTGTGGAGAGCGTGTGGAGAGCGCGCGGAAGGAAAAACTGTGAGCCGGAGTACGCTTGCTGGTTTGGTTCTCACAGCGCTTCTTATGGCCATCTTCGCGCTTCACTTTGCCGGCATCTTCCCGGTCCACACGTATTGAACCGGCCTATGTTTCCTCGCGCTTAACCGCGACGCCGCTTTGATTTGCGCTTGGCCGGTTTGGCGTCTCCGCCCTTTTTGCGCGCCCGGCGCCTAGGCGACTTCGCGCCAGCCTTGGCTTTGTCCCTCTTGGGGACCTTCTTGCGCGCTTTTCGCTTGGGTAGCGCCAACTCAATTGTCACCATGTCCGCAAGGAGCTCGACCTTGATGACCGTGAAATCGGATTTTCCGGCGATCCGCAGCGCGTTGTTCTTCGCCGTCCGGCTGTTTGACGCGTGTATCCAAAGCGAGTTGCGCGCGGCGTCGGCGCGTCGTTCAACCACAACAATATAGATGTCCACCGTCGATGCGCCTTCCGACCCGTCGGGGAGCCACGGCACCGCATGGGCGGTGCACTGCTCTCCCCTGCCGGACGCATTTCCCGGAAGCCAATAGACGGTATCACGGGCGCTTCCTGGAACCTATCAATCTGCGAGCGGGATCACCGAACTAGCATCGCCGGAATACGAGACGGAGCAAGTATTTTGGCCAAGCTTGGAAAATAGCCGCTCGCCGCGCGCAAGCCGCGATCTGCGCTTGTAGCGATGCAGCCTGTTCCGGCGTAAGCATAGAAGAAAGCATCATGACAAATCCAGATTATGAAAAGAGCCGGGAACTTTGTTCCCGGCTCCCACACACCCACCAGTACGGAGATACCGGAATGCATACTTTGAATGGTGTTTGACAGGTAAACAGCGCCTTCAAAATACTTAGGCACTAATACGTATGGCTTGACCTGAGAGCCTTATTTGAAGGCGCGTTTTCCAACTGACCGCATTCTCGAGTTCCGCGCGGCTATGTTGGCGATGAACGCCAGCCTGTAAGGCGCGTTTGTTCCGCCTCGGGTATGCCGTAGATATCCTTTGCGAGTTCCTCAAGTCCTTCGCGATCGACGATACGGATTTTGGAGCGGCTCATGACGACAACGCCCTTGCTCTCCAAATCCTGCAGCGCGACCGTAACCCCGGCGCGGCGGACGCCCAGCATGATCGAAAGAAATTCGTGGGTGATGTCCAGGCTGTCGCCGCCCACCCGGTCATTCGCCATCAGCAGCCAGCGGGCCATGCGCCCCGCCAAGGTGCCGGTGCTGTACGCCAGCACCGTGTAGGACGCCTGAACCAGGAAGGACGCGACGAACTTGTGCAAGGTCCCGCGCAGGGTGTCGCTGGCGCGCATTTGCGCCCGCAGGGCATCCGCCGATATCCGCAAGCCCCGCCCCGGAATCTGCATATAGACCGAATTGGGTGACCGGCTATCGCCCATGACAACGGGGTGACCGGTAAATCCGTCCACCCCTATGATGCCCGCCTCCGCCCGCTTGTGCCGGCCCGCCGCGGCCACCACCGAAACAAGTCCGCCTTCGGGAAAGAAAACGTACTGAATGGGCTTGTTGGGCTCCTCCAGCACCATGCGGGATGGAAGCTCGACATGCTGCAGATGAGGATTGAGCAGCGCGATATCCGCGGAGGTCAAAATCGACAGGATATGGTTGCGGGATCGTGGTTCGGCCATGGTTACCCGAGATAGAGAAAAATCACGTCCCGGCTTGTCCGATCGACGCAGCAGAGATCTCCATCCTTACTTGCAACCCGCCTATCCTACATCGAAAACACAGTACGCCAACGTACAAACGGTTGGATGAAAAATGCTTCCATTTGAATGCTCTAGCGACGCATTTGCGAGGCGCTCTCATCGGCTGCGGCGCAAAAAAGCCCGGACCGATTTGGTTGCCGGGCTTCAGTGAGACGAACATCGGGGATATGGGGCACGTTCGTCCCTTTCAGTACGCGCAAAATGCATTTGGTTTCCGCGTTTGTACTGCGACGTACTGAGATTCAACATTAAGGCACGGGCTTTGCAGTATGGTGAGTGGCCGCCGATATCTGAAAATGAGCATCGGCGATTGAGAGACATAAGGGACAACCACGTGAACATTGTCCGCGCTCCCGCTCTAGCTGGAGGCGCACATGACCCACTACCGTATCTATGAATTCAATTCCCAGAACCACATTCAGAAAAGACACGACCTGGCCGCGCCCGATGACGTTACCGCCCTGGAACAGGCAAGGGTGTTCTCATCCAAAACCACCATTGAAATCTGGCAAAGCGCCCGGCTGATCGCGCGCGTCGGCAACGGCGGCGAGGCGGTGCCTTGAACCCGCAGAGTCAAACCTTCCAAACCGCCCGCGCCCCTGCAAGCGAAAACCCGGCCGGCGACAGAAAACGGCTCCTGGCATTGAGCATCGCAGCCGTC
>JACMJT010000376.1 GCA_014380505.1 Hyphomicrobiales bacterium
CCTTTTGGATCAATTCCGACTACAGTATCGACGGCCATCTAACCTGGCCGCCGGAGATCGACGTGTTCGAATACGTTGTCAATGGCCGGCAGGACACCGACAATATGTTCCACTCCGCGGGCTCGACTTTTCCGAAGGGCTCGGAAATCCAATACTCTTACGTCGATCCGACTTACAGCAAGGCGCTCAAGGGTTATCGAGGCACAGAGCCCTTGCACAAGGACTGGCACGTCTTTGCGCTTTTGTGGTTGCCGGACAGCTACACGATTTTTATGGACGGCAAGAAGATCTTCACGCGGGCCTACCAATGGGTCAACCACAAGGGCGAGTTGGGGTCCCCGGCCCATATTCTTTTCAATTTCGCCGTCGGCGGTAACTGGGCAGGGCGCTATGGCATCGATGCGGAGAATTTTCCGCAAGCCTTCTCGATCGACTATATCCGGGTCTGCCAATATCTGCAGGCGCCGGCCGGGCGTCCAAATTGCCCGCGCGGGCCCGTGACGCCGGATCTGAGCCAGACAAGCTATAACGCGCCCGCGGACCTCAAGAAGCCGATCATCGCCGCAAGCACGGTCGAGCCTGGCCCGTCTTCCTTTACGCTCAAAACTCAGATCGCAAACCTTTCCAGCCTGCCCAGCGAGCGTGCTCTGACGGTCAGTCTGCGCCCTGGGAATGCAAACAGTCCGATTGGCCCCAATGCGAGCAAGTCGGCCCTTTTGGCCAATTTGAACCTTCCCAAAAGTGCTTCGGACGCTCCGCAATCTTTTGCCTTGAACTTTCAGGTGCCGGACCGGACACCGCCGGGCAGTTATGATGTGATGCTTGCTATCGACGCGCCCCCGGACGCGAAGGGTAACCTTGGTTTCACACCAGTGTCTTGCCCCGGTGGCATCTCCAAAGCCGCTTCCTGTTCGGTGGGAAGAATCGATGTACCTGCCGGCAAATCACGCTAGAGTTTGGACGAATGGCTGGCATGAACACGAGCGCGAGCAATACGGTCCTGGTGTCGGGCGGCGCCGGCTATATCGGCAGTCACGTCACGCACGCGCTGCGTCAACGCGGCTTCACGCCCATTGTCGTGGACAGTCTGGTCACCGGCAACAAATGGGCGACCCGCCATGCCGCTTCTTTCCACCAGGCGGACATCGCGGATGCCGCCGCCGTGAAAGCTCTGTGTCAAACCCACCGGCCGGTCGCGGCGCTGCACTTTGCCGCCTTCATCGAGGTGGGGGAATCTGTGTCGAACCCGCAGAAATATTTTTCGAACAATCGCGACAAGGCGAAAATCTTCTTCGATGTTCTGTCCGAGCAGGGGGTGGACAAGATCATCTTTTCCAGCACCGCCGCCGTCTATGGCGAACCGGTCCAGGAAGGGCCGATCCTGGAAGACTGTCGCGGGCTTCCGATCAATCCCTATGGCCAATCCAAGCTTGAGGCGGAAAGTCTGCTTCGCGCGATTCCGGGCACCTCTTCGGTGATCTTGCGCTACTTCAATGTCGCGGGCGCCGCCGCGGAAGCGGGATTGGGAGAGGCCCATTATCCCGAAACTCATTTGATCCCGCGTCTTGTGCTGTCGTTGCTGGATGCTCCCGAAGACGTTCAGCGCGAACTCGGCCTGGGGAAAGCCTTCCGGATCTTCGGCCAGGACCACAAGACAAGGGATGGATCGGCGGTTCGCGACTATCTTCATGTGCTGGACCTGGCCGAGGCGCATGTCGCGGCGCTGGAGTATCTGCTCGATGGCGGTGCAAGCCAGATCCTCAATCTGGGAACGGGCAGGGGCTATTCGGTGTGGGAGATTGTACGTGCCGCTGCCGCGGTGCTCGGCCGCCCGGACTTCAAGCCGCTGGTGGGTGAGCGTCGGGAAGGCGATCCCGCCACTCTGGTAGCCAGTGGAAAGAAGGCCGGCGAAATATTGGGATGGTCGCCCCAGCGCGATATATCCGAGATGATCCGGTCGGCCGCCGCCTGGCATCGCTCGGACGCTTATATTCAGGCGATGCGCTCAAAGATCGGCGCGTTGAGCAACGCCTAGCTTACTTTCTCTTGATTTGTGGCGATAGCACCGGCCATCGCGCTATCTCGGCGGGAAGCGGCATGCCGACCAGACGCCACCCCGGTAGCGCTCCCGGCCGCTTTGTTGGCAAGGGGGGTAATTGTTGGTACTTTCAGCCCACCAAAGTTTCCCAGCGAAGCGGGTATGACTTTGCGCCAGGTCCTTGCAATGAAGAAGAAAAATGATGCGTCGGGGGGCGCGCAGCATGGGTCCGCACGGCGGCAGCAGGGCGGAGGCGATGACGTTGGATAAGCCCGCGCCCGACGAGCATGACCACCAGTCCATGGTCACCACCCTGGCCGATGTGGCGCGCCGGGCCGGTGTCGGCGAAAGCACGGTATCGCGCGTGCTGCGAAACAAGGGTTCGGTGTCGCAAAATACGCGCGAGAAGATTCTCAAGGTTGCCGCCGACCTGCATTATGTTCCCAACCGTATCGCCGGAACCTTGGCTTCGATGACATCGAAGCTGATCGGAGTTGTCATTCCCTCGGTCGGCAACACCGTTGTGCCGGAGGTTCTTGCCGGCGCCAATCAGGTGCTGGAAGACGCAGGCTTCCAGCCGGTGATCGGGGTGTCGAATTACGATCCTTATCGCGAGGAGCAATTGATTGAATCGATTTTGAGCTGGCGCC
>JACMJT010000377.1 GCA_014380505.1 Hyphomicrobiales bacterium
GCAGAGGCTTCGTCCCTCGGGGCGAGTTTTCCCGGAAGATGGGGCATGGTCCGTTTCATTTTTCTCCCACATCGCGGCTCCGATTGGAATGGCTCTGCGGCCGGTTACTGAATTGCGACACGCCAACGCTTTATCTTGGCACTATGATATAAATGTCCGACGCCTTGTAAGTACCTTCCGATAACGTCTGCGAACAATGCACTATATGAGCCTTGCGGGTGCTGAAGGACGTTATCCTTCTGCTGGGAGGTCGCACTAAATGCGTAAATGAGTAAGACAGTTTGGCACAACTCCGAATTTAGTGTTCGCGCACCCTCCCTTGCCCCCTGCATGACGGTCGGCGCCGCGCCTCAGCGGCAATGGTACGGCAAACTCTAACGAGACAAATCCGTGAGACATTGCCGCGTCTAAGTAGGATTGCTTTTCGCTTTTGAGCATACGAGTCTCCACCGACACTTGCTGCGACGGCAGATGCAATAATGCGGCATTTACAGACGGCCAATCTGGGTGACGCGTAAGGCGGGGCGGTTTCTAGTCTGCACTTTACCCACGGCCGCCGCCGGCAGGCGATTCCGTGATGTCCGGAATCACCCACGAAGGCGAACGCCGCACCCAACATTGAATGGCAGCTTACCGCGCCAGGGCTGACGACCAGCGCGCCGTACATGAGGATCGTGAGCGGTGCCGGCTCATGCGGCTTGACGCCGCCGTTCCGTATTTCGAGCCGGTCGGTCTTCCATATGGAAATCACCCGTGCCATCGAACTCCATCGCAGGCGGCAAACCTCCCATGCGTTCCAAGATCAGGCGCAGCCAGGGCGGTCTCAGGAGCGCATGGCCGGCGTGTTCTCCCTCGGACCAGCTCGGCAAGACCGATACCGTCCAGCCACCCTGCGCAGCAGTCGCCCCGCCATTCGACCGGTGGCGGAGGAGGAGGAGCAGCGGCGCCCCGCTGGCTGCGGCACATGCCCCGATGATGGCGCTGGGCTGGCGTAACGGCAGGGCGAGCGAGGGGGGGGCCTTGAAGAATAGATCGGGCGTAGTAGGCCTCTATGCTTGCCAGAGTGCGGCCGGCGTCAAAATGCGACGTTGATGCCAAATTGTCCGCCATAGGTGACAACACCGTCTTGGGCGAACTCTGATGTAAAGGCACCCAATAGCGTCACGTCCGGTGCGATCTTTACCATCGTTCCAACCTGGACCGTGGCCCAATCCTCGCCTAAGGCTACGGCAGGCATGGAATAGGACGGCGCAAAATCGACGGTTGTGAGGTCGGCGGTGACGGAACGACCGCCATTGTTGATTTCATTGTTCCAGGTGGCTTGCGCGAACGGACGCCAGTTGCCCAACTCGGCGCTCACGCGGTAGCCAAGCTCGCCAATCAGCGAATTGCGCGTCTGGCGGCCGAAGGAAAGGCTGGTGAAGCTGCCGCTCTCCGTAAATGCATCGACCTTCGCGCGCTGCCAGGTCAGCCCGGCGATGGGCCCATGCACCAACGCATCGCTGGTGAACCGGTACCCGCCCTGGAGGGATGCAGAAAGGTTATGCCCATCCGTTTCGCCGCTATTCGACTGAACGGTGATGCCGATGGGAACAAGACGGTTCACATCGTAATTCAACCGGCCGTAAGTGCCGATGACATTCGTCCAGAAGGGGCCCTGAGCGTAGGCGGCATACAGACTGCCAGAAACCTCGTGCTGAGTGAAATCGCCGCCGAGGCTGAAATCCGACTTTTGCTTGTCCAAGGCAACGGCCGCACCGATGGTCAGCCCGCTCCCCCATTTGTAATCCGCTCCTGCGACAAGCGCAGCCGGGCTGCTCGCCTCCTGGTTCGGGAAGCCGCTATAGGGGTTGTCCATCTTGAGGCGGGAGATGTCGCCGGTCACCCAGCCATTCACCCCTTGTGGCCCGGTCTGCCGCTGGGAAACCTCGATCTGATTGCGGATATCGAGAATGGATCGCGTCCGCGCCTTGACGGCATTTTCCGGCAGCAATGAAATCTGGCTGGGGGCGACGATCAAGCTGTACATATAATCGGCCATGATCCTCTGACCGGCCGTCGCCAGATGCTGCTCATCGGCGAACAGGCGCGTCTGGTCGGTCCCGGGCGCAAAGGTGTAAGGCGCAAGCGGATCGGATGAGCAAAGCAAAGCGAAAGCGCCGTTCACACGCCTGGCGCCGCTGGCCGGATTGAATTGGCAGGCCAGATGGTTCGGATCGTCATTGTCGATGAACTCAAAGCCGAATGCTGCCTGATTGTCCCGGATCGCAACACGGACGGCATTGGTATCAGCCGGAATAAAGTTAACACCGTCCCCCGCAAGCTCAGACCACAAAGTCTGGCTGTAACGCAGCCGCTGAGCGCGCTGTTGGCCACCGCCGAAGGAAAACGGCAGATCCGGAACGACGATGTATCGAGCGCCTTTTTGATGCAGTTCACCGATCCCGGCCGCGAGCCTCTGGGCGGCATTGATCACGTAGGCTGACGGATTGGGTGGAAACGGGCCGTTCCCGCTGGTCCCGAGTGCAAAGGCGACATCGTTTGCGCCGGAATTGATCAGATATATGGCGTTGGAGTTCGCGCGACCACCATTGTCATCAAGGTAATTCTGGAACTGCCGCACCGTCGGAATTGCCCGCTCGAAACCGCCAGTGTTGTCATTGTTTACCGTGACGTTCTTGGCACCGCTGCTGGCGTAATTGGTACCGCCAGGCTGGTTCGAGGGGATGGCGGTAAGGTCAAAACGCGAAGCGAGCACTTCCGAAACCATACCGCCAGGGCTCGTCGTCGGTTTGCCCGCCCCATGCGCAACGGCGCTTGCCCAATCGTGGTTGAAATTGTTACCGCCGCCCGCATCGGGAAGTGCTTTGTAAAAGCCACTATCGACGTTGCTATCACCAAAAACAATTGCTTGATCGAACGTTTGAGCTGACGCAGGAATGCTCGCAGCCAAAAGCAAGACGCTTCCAACAATCCTTTTATAAATTGCCATAATATACTCCCAAATATCTCGATACGCTGCCGCGGCTCTTCTAAGGAGAAGAATAATAATAGAAGATTTCCTGAACTTCCGTCATCCGCGACGATGTGCCTGATCCGAAAATCCCCGTTGGTGTTGCCAGTGAAACACGGCCGCCGTTGGGGCAGCAAGTGCCGGCGAAGGGAAGTCCAGGTCACCTCGAAAACCCCGTCGCCAAGGCCATCCATTACGGCCTGAAACGCTGGACAGCCATGACCCGCTTCCTTGATGACGGCCGCGTTTGCCTGTCGAGCAACGCAGCCCAACGGGCCCTGCGCGGCATACGCGAAGGGCGAGTTGCTCTCCAGAGGTCTCAAAAAGAGGGCGGGGAACCCTCCCCTGGAAATGCGCGTTTTTATATTTGCGTGATTAACGGTTTTGTGGGCGCGGAGAGGACAAGCCCCGCAACGCCGGGTTCAAATGGTGGCGCGAAGAGGTAATTCTCGGGAACTCCTCCCCCGCACAAGAGCAACGTGCCGTATTGCGTTGGTCTATACTTTAGATCGGCGCGTGTGCCCCGACGATGGCGCTGGGCTTGCGTAATGGCACGGCGGCCTATCTTGGCACCAGGAGGTGTGCCACAACGTCCAACCCGTTGCACTCAGCACATAGTGCCTTGCCAAAATCAGCTCCACGCTTTCATTCCATCGCGCTCGTTTCGAGCATCGC
>JACMJT010000378.1 GCA_014380505.1 Hyphomicrobiales bacterium
GGACCGAAGGAGTCCGCATCCCCGTCGCGCCATCGTTTGGCTTCTGTACGATCCTCGATGTTTCAGGGACGGGCGTTACTGCACAGGAGATCACCGTGGGGCTGCTCAAGCACCGGATCGCCGTCATCCCCGGCGACGGTTTGGGCGATGTTGGTTGCGCGGATTATCTCCGCCTCAATTATTCCTCGCCGGACTTGGCTTGCTTCGAGCAATTCCGCGTGGCGCTGCCGAAGGCGATCGAGGAGGCGAAGGAGGGCCGCTATGCCAGCGCTGTCGATGCGTTCTTCGCGAAGGCTGGAACCGAAAGAGGCGCTGTCATTCGCAAGCGCCTCGCGCCGAGGAGCGGATCGGCGGATCGGCTGGTGGCGGCGGAATAGTCAGCCCGGTAATTCGAGGCCGACGGCGGTGGCCTCGCCGCCGCCGATGCACAGGGTGGCGATGCCCTTCTTCGCGCCACGGGCGATCATGGCGTGGAGGAGAGTTACGACGATGCGGGCGCCAGAGGCGCCGATGGGATGGCCCATGGCGCAGGCGCCGCCATTGACGTTGACGATGTCCACGGGGAGCGATAGATCGCGGAGTGCCGCTAAGGCTACGACGGCGAAGGCTTCGTTGATTTCGTAAAGCTCGACATCGGAGGAGCGCCAGTTGAGTTTTGCAAGAAGCGTTTGAATGGCGCCGATGGGAGCTGTGGTGAATTGCGCGGGTTCGCGCGCGTGGCCGGTGTGGCCGGCGATGATGGCGAGCGGGGTTGCGCCGAGCTTCTCCGCCTCGGACGCGCGCATGAGGACGAGGGCCGCGGCGCCATCGGAAATCGATGAGGAATTGGCCGCCGTGACCGTGCCGCCATCGCGAAAGGCGGGGCGGAGTTTTGGAATGCGGTCGACGTTCACCTTGGTGGGCTGTTCATCGCGCGACAGCTCATCCAGTGCCACAAGCTCATTTTTGAACGCGCCGGAGTCATGGGCGGCTTTGGCGCGTTCGAGGGAACGCATCGCATAGGCGTCCTGATCGGCCCGCGTGAACTGGTAGGCCTCCGCTGTATCCTCGGCGTAGGTGCCCATTAGGCGGCCGGAATAGGCATCCTCCAACCCATCGGTGAACATGTGATCCTTCACCTCGCCGTGGCCAAGGCGAAATCCACCGCGCGCCTTGGGAAGGAGGTAGGGAGCGTTGGTCATGGACTCCATGCCGCCCACGATGACGCGGGTGTTGGTTCCGGCGGCAATCGAGTCATGGCCCAGGATCAGCGCCTTCATGCCGGAGCCGCAGACTTTCGAAACCGTGGTGGCGGGAATGCTTTGGGAAAGGCCCGCGCCAAGGGAGGCTTGCCGCGCCGGATTCTGCCCGACGCCCGCGGGGAGCACATTGCCCATGAAGACTTCATCGGCGGAGTCGATGCCTGCGGCTGTGAGGGCGGCCTTGATGGCGGCAGCTCCGAGCTTCGGGGCAGACACGGCGGAGAGCGCGCCCTGGAAGCTACCGATGGGCGTGCGTTTTGCTGCGGCGATGACGATGGGATCCTTCATGGTGCCCATGGGGGTCTCTTCTTCGAGAAAAAAGCTTCGATGCCGTGGCGGGCCTCTTCGCTTTCCCAGCGGTCGGCAAGGGCTTCCACGGTTTCCGAATGCGAGATGGTGCCCTCCGCCACATTGCGCAAGAGCTGCTTTGTTGCGGCAACGGCGCCGGGGGCTGCGGCCAAGGCGGATGCGAGGTGCCGTTCCATGGCGCCTGCGAGGTCATGGAGCTCGTGAATTTCCGAGACGAGGCCGATGGCTAAGGCTTCCCCGGCGTTGAAGGGACTGGCGTTCAATGCCAGGCGCCGGGCGTTGCCATGGCCGATGCGGGCCACAAGAAACGGTGCGATGGTGGCAGGGATCAATCCAAGTTTCGTTTCGGTCAGCGCGAATTTTGCCTCGCGCGCCGCCAGCACGATGTCGCAGACCGATGCGAGGCCTACGCCGCCGCCGTAGGCCGGGCCCTGGACGATGGCGATAACAAGTTTGGGCATCTCGTCGATGACGCGCAACATCGTGCCAAGACTGGTGGCTTCGGCGATCCGTGCGGCCCGCGTGGTGGCGAACTGTTCGCGCATCCAGGCGAGATCGCCGCCGGCGCAGAAGGTGTTGGCGCTGGACGAGAGTACGACGGCGCGAACCTCCGGGGCGCTGGAAAGTTGCTTGGCGGCATCGGTCAGTTCACGGATCATTGCCGCGTTGATGGCGTTGTGCTTTTCGGGCCGGTTGAGCACGAGATGGGTTACGCCCGAGGGGTCGGTGGTGAGGCGAATGGTTTCATAACTTGTCATGCGCGGCCCAGTATTTGCATCATGAAGTTTGTAGCATCCTTGAGCGCCACCTTGTCTATACCGGTGGTGAAACCTTCAGCCTCCAGCAGGGATACAACCCGATCCGTCGCCACGTTGCCTTTGGCGCCGGGTGCGAAGGGGCAGCCGCCAGCACCACCTACGGAGGAGTCAAAAGTGCGCACGCCGCGCTCAAGGGCAGCGGCGATACAATCAAGCGCCCTACCGCTGGTATCGTGGAAATGACCGGCAATTTTTGCGGCGGGGATTTCGGCGAGGATGATATCGAGCAATGCGGTGATGTCGGCCGGTGTCGCCACGCCGATGGTGTCGCCCAATGAAATTTCGCGGCA
>JACMJT010000379.1 GCA_014380505.1 Hyphomicrobiales bacterium
GCGGCGCCCGCCACGCCGGAACAGTTCGGCGAAGATATCGTCCGATCCCGCAAAGTCAGCGAAGCCCGCATCGGTTGTGTAGGGTTGGCCTGCTCCTCCCGCATAATCGCGATAAAATGGGCGTTGCGGCCGTTCAGCGCCGGTGGCGTCGATTTCGCCCCGGTCGAACTTCGCCCGTTTTTCGTGATCGCTGAGGAGGCCATAGGCGGCTGCGATCTGCTTGAACTTCTCTTCGGCCTGGCGATCGCCGGGATTGAGATCGGGGTGCAGTTTCTTCGCCAGTTTACGGTAGGCTGCCTGTATCTCTTCAGGGGTGGCGGCGGATTTGACGCCCAACACCTCATAGGGATTGTCGCTCATCGATGTCTCCGGGTATCAGCGCAAGAGGCGTTTAAGTTTGGAAGTGAATTGACGGGGACGCTCGGGATCGAGGATTTGGGTTTCGGCCAGCCGTTTTTCAACGTCATTGAGCTCGCGCAACTTGAGGGGTTTTAACGTCCGGCCGCGGGGCCGGATGAATTTTTCGATGGCGCCTATAAGCGATCCCTCGGCTTTTCGTGCCGCCGCGATATCGGGAGGCTCAACGTCGAGGTGTTCCGCCAGAAGCCCATCCACGATTGCGGCGATGGCATGGCGTGCCGTCCTGTTTCCTTTCCCCGCGAACTCGACGGCCAGATCGCACTCGGTATCGAGACCCATGGAACGGTTATTCAGATTGGACGATCCGATCTTTAGAAACCGGCCGTCGACGATCATGATTTTGGCATGCACATAGATCGGCGTGCCGTCGGCCGCCACGGGATAATAGATGTGGAAGCGGTCCTCGCGGTCGCTGTCGCGCAGCATGCCGACCACTCGTACGCGCGCCGTGTCCATCACTTCCTCCTCAAGCCAGCCCTCGGCCGTCTTGGGATTGATGATGACGATCTCCGGTCCGCCCCTTTCCTTCAGGCGGTGGGCCAGCGCGTCGCCGATTTTCCGGGAAGCACAGTATTGGCTCTCGATGTAGATCGATCGCCGCGCGGCGCCGATGGCGGCAAGATACAACGCTTCGATCTCGTGGGCTGCCTTCTGTTTCTGGTGGCTGGGCTGGGTGCGGGCGATCCCGACCATCACATCCTTTAGGTTTGGCCGGAGCTTTGCGGGCCAGGCGTCCTCCGCCGGTTCATGTGGCGCAAGCGTCTCGCCGGTCGCCATGCGCCAACGCTCGCGCGCCAGAATCCCCAGCGCCTGTGCCGCCGCGCCATCGACCGCAGTCGTTGCATCGTGCCAGGGTCCCTGAGCGTAACCCCAGGGGCTATCGCGGCGCCGGTCTTTTCCCCGGTGGGCGCTTGTATCCCAGCGTCCGATTGTCGTATCGATGCCGCCGCAAAACGCGATGGCATCGTCGATCACCACGATCTTCTGATGATGCGAGGCGCCCAGGGGATGGGCGTGATCCAGCCTGACATGCACGCGCTGGTGCGCCATCCAGCCGAGGATGAAAAGCGGTGTGCTGCCCCGCGCCAGGGTTTTGAGCATGCCCAAATCCCATTGCAGCAACCGGATCTCGAGGGCGGGCTTGCGCTCCACCAGGGCATTGATAAAATTGCCGAGTTTGTCCGGCCATTCATCGTCGCGGTTCCGGGGATCGAGATGAATCCGGAGATCGAAGTCCCAGCCGATCAGGAAAACGGTTTTTTCGGCGCGTATCATGGCGGCCTTGAGAGCCGAGAAATAATCCGCGGCATCGACGATGAGCGCGAAACGCTGGGCGAGCTCCTGCCGCCAGCATGTCTGGCCGGACTTGATTATACACCCGGTGCTGCGCGCTGCAGGCCGGTTCATATGTGGTAGCCGCGGAAAAAGACGGAGGTCATTCGCCCGCCGTGTTGGCACGGGTTGACCGGGAGTGGAGGCGTCCAATGGTCTGATCGAGCTGGCCAAGTGCTGCGGTTATGGATCGAGCACACTGTGTTTGGCCATGGGTGGTCAATACTTCGCTAAGGGCGGTCAGCGATGCGGCGAGGTCGCTCGTTGGAACATGATCGCCAAGCCCCGCCAGCGAGCGCATCACGATATCGGCGGCGCGTTGCTGGAGCGGCGGCGGCAGGCGATGAAACTGGCCCGCAAAAGTGCGGTAGCATTCCGCGGCGCACTGGTGCTGCATTGATTCCGACGCCACCACCACAAGCGATTCAAATCCCTTCATCACTTCGTTGGGAAGATTATCGGAATAAACCACGGGGGCTGCTGGATCGGACATGGTGTCGGCATCTGTCCCAAAGGCCCCGTCCGTTTGCAGCCAGCGTGCCAGGAGGTCGCGGAGACTCCAGATGGTTAGAAGGCCGGGGTCGGGATTGGACTTCGCCGACGAGATCGAGGTCCAGCCGATGGTCACGATCTGCTCGATGCCGAACGCCGGATCGCCGTCGATATCGCGCTGCTCTTCCACATCCACGGCTTTTCGGATCACCGGTTCCAGCGCCGACATATCCTGCCCCGCGGGTGCCCTTATTTCTGCAACGGGATCGCCGAACGAAACATAGTCGCCGACCGATACAAGGATAACAACCTCGGCGCCGCTGTTACCCACAGCCTCGGAAATGGCTTCGGTATCGAGCCGCGCCATGAATCCGCTGCTGTTGGCGGAGACCCGGGCGCTCGGCTCTCCGCGAAGCTTGGGAGCACGCCGTGTTTGCCTCAGCAGATCAAGCTGGCTATGGCGCGCCAGCAACGTGTGATCGTGGATCGACTTGAGAATGACCACCGGCCGCATCTGGTTGATGGAGGAGTAGATGAGGAAGATTAGCATATAGAGGGCAGCCGCTGTCAGAGCCCCTGCCACGGCCACGCCGAAGACCGGCTGATGGGATGGATTGACGCTCGCCAGCATAATCAGCGAGTAGAGCGCCAAACCGACAAAGAAACCGAAGTAGAATTGATTGACCTTGCGGCGCAGGAATTGGTCCATGACCAGGCTGGTGAGCGCCGCGGCCCCCTGTTGCACCGCGAGCAGCAACAGCGAGAAGGTCATCGATGTCACCGTGATGATGCCGCCTGCGATCACCCCCAAAAAATCGCGGATTGCCTGTGGGTCGTTGAACAATCCCTCCCACGCGGAAACGGGCCTCTCGCGAGCGTCGACGAAGAGCATGATCAAGGCCAGCAGCAGGAAGCTGGCGATGACCAGGGTCGGTATGGTCAGAAATTCCACAAAAGCGCGATGGATATTCTCAAGGCTCTGGCGCGATACGCCGCCTGGCCGGGGCAAGGGTCTTTCCGTCATGGGATTTCTCTCAAGGGGGGTACAGAGGTGCCAAATATCGAGTTTGCCCGCAAGCCAAAACGCCGGTACTTTGACCTTGATGGAACGAATTTGACGGGCACGGAGTTCCGCTAAGGTGCTGGCAACCAAAGTTATTTCGATAAATGAGGTCGCGGCCCGAAAAGTACTCGCGGGCCATTCCCCTGCCATTGCATCGCTCTCCTGCGCCGCGGCTGTACTGGCCGCCGCATGGATATGGCCATTGGCTGCCATGGCGAAAGATCTTTTCGCCGCTCACATGTTCCAGCATCTGCTAGTGATGAATGTGGCGGCGTTACTGATCGCGGGGGCTTTGCGCGTCCGTGGCGCGATGACGCTGCCCACGGCCGCCGTGTTGCAACTCGCAGCACTGTGGGTTTGGCACATGCCGGCAATTTTTTCCGTAGCGCACCATAGCGCCGTCTTGCATGTGCTTATGCAGCTATCACTGTTCGGCGTGGCACTGTTGTTTTGGATGGCCATTGTTGACAGCCGCACATATTCTTTGTGGCACCGTATTTTTTCGTTGTTGATGACGGCGAAAATCTTCTGCCTGCTCGGCGCGGCCTTCGTTTTTTCACGGCGGACACTTTATCCAGCCTTCGGAAATCCGGAAAGCTGGGGGCTTTCGGCGCTTGAAGATCAGCAGCTGGCCGGCCTGCTGATGGTCAGTTCCTGCGCTTTGATTTACGTGGCCGCGGCCATTGCGCTGTTCGCCAGATGGCTTTTCACGATCGGTCCCCATGCTGCGTACACGGTCGAATAAGCACCCATCGCGGCGCTTCGTTTTTGCAAACTGGAGAGTGGGCGCCATCTGGCTCGCCATCTTTTTTTCAGTCCTTGCGATTGGCGCGTTCCTGTTTGCCTGGTCCGGCCTCTATAGCGTAGCGGCTAGCCGTGGGCATTGGCCCGGCTTCAACCTGGTTCTCGAGTTCGGCATGCGAAGCTCGGTCCGCACCCACGCTCTGGGCATTGAAATACCGAACCTGGAGGATCAGGCGCTGATAGAGCGTGGCGCCGGCCACTTTCAGGGGGGCTGCGCGCCCTGCCACGGTGCGCCGGGAAAGGCTCCCAGCCCCATCGTGCGCGCCATGTTGCCCGTGCCTCCCGACCTCGGCGCCAGCGTTCACACCTGGAAGGCCAATGAACTGTTCTGGATTGTCAAGCATGGTCTCAAATACACCGGCATGCCGGCCTGGGCGGCCCAGGAACGCGATGATGAGGTTTGGGCTGTTGTGGCGTTCCTGCAGCGCTTGCGGCAGACCAGCCCTGCCGAATACCAAGCCTTGGCGAACCTGGAGCCGCGCCAGCAGGACGTTCCAATCCGCGCATTGGCGCAAGGGGGTCCGGTAGGCACCGGCCTTGCAGCCTGTTCGCGCTGCCACGGCCTGGATGGCGCCGGGCGTGAAAGCGGCGCCTTTCCCCGGCTCGATATTCAAACCGCCGATTACCTGTTCACTCAGCTTGAGACCTATGTGGTGGGCACACGCCACAGCGGCATCATGCAACCGGTGGCGGCCGAACTCGAAGCAGCGGAAATGCGCCGCCTTGCGGAATATTATTCGGCCCAGCGCTCGCCCCAAAAACAAACTTCTCCCGCCGGCGATGAACCCTTGCGGGCCATGGGCCAAATGCTGGCAACGGCCGGATTGCCGGACGAGGGAATACCGCCGTGCATGTCGTGCCACGCGGAGGACCCGGCCTCGCGCGATCCTTTGTACCCCGCGATTGCGGGTCAATACGCCAACTACACATCCCAGCAGCTCGAACTTTTCAAATCGGGCAAACGCCGCGCCACGCCGGCTGGTGAAATCATGACTGTCCTTGCCCAACGCCTGACATCGGAACAGATCAAGGCCTTGTCGCTCTATCTGGCTGAATTGCCTCCCCCGCAGGCCGACCGTTGATGGAGACGCAACAGTCGGTGCTATCGCCCGGCGGTTCCGACGCGGAGTCGATCGCTACGCTAAGCTGGATCATGTTCGGTAGCGCAACAGCGATCTTTCTTGGCGTATTGCTTGTCACCGCCTTTGCCCACTTCGGTGGCGAAACACTTCGCCGGCGTCTGGCCAGTCACGAGTTTATTTTCTATGCCGGCATTGCCTTTCCCGTGGTGACACTGGCCGCACTTCTAACCTACGGGCTGATGCTCACCGGTGCCCGCGTCATGGCCACCGAGGCCGGGGCGCTTCGCATCGAAATCACCGGTGAGCAATGGTGGTGGCGCGTGCGCTATCCAACGGCCGAGGTGGTGACCGCCAATGAAATCCGCATTCCGGCCGGGCGGCAGGTTGAGATAAAACTATCCTCGGCTGATGTCATTCACAGCTTCTGGGTGCCGGCGCTCGCCGGCAAGGTCGATATGATTCCGGGAGTGGTCAACCTCATCCGCCTGCGGGCGGGGAAAACCGGCACGTACCGGGGGCAATGCGCCGAATATTGTGGCGGCCCCCACGCCCTGATGGCGTTTCACGTGATTGCGCTGGAAGCCAGGGAATTTGACGCCTGGCTGGTCAAACAGCAGCAGCCCGCCGCCACTGCTTCAACACCAGCGCAGAAGCAAGGCGCGAACCTGTTCATGTCGACGGGGTGCAATGGCTGTCATGCCATTCGCGGCACATTGGCAACCGGCACCATTGGTCCCGACCTCACTCACGTTGGTGGGCGAGTGTCCATTGCCGCCGCCACATTGCCCAATGACGCTCAATCCTTTGGTCACTGGATACGCGGCAATCAGCACATCAAACCCAACAACCGCATGCCGCCATTCGGAATTCTGTCAGACCGCGAACTCGCGGCCCTCGGCGCCTACCTCGAGGGCCTCCAGTGACCCAATATCCAAATGCTCTGCCGCGGCCAGAAAGCGAACTCGCCGAGCTCGAAACTGCATGGAAACCGCCCACGGGCATCAGGATCCTGACCGCCGTCAACAACACCTACATTGGCCTTTTTTATATTGGCGCTGCCCTGCTGTTTTTTATTCTTGCGGGAATTTTGGCGCTGCTGATGCGCTTGCAGCTCGCTGTACCCGGCAACACGCTCATCGATCAAGGAACCTATAATCAGCTTTTTACCATGCACGGCACAGTAATGA
>JACMJT010000380.1 GCA_014380505.1 Hyphomicrobiales bacterium
CTACACCTATCCCGGCCAGAACATGACGCCGGCCGAGACCTGGAGCAGCGGCCATCGCACGCCGTACGGCTTGGCCTTCGCGCCCGATGGCCGGCTGTGGGAGATGGAGCATGGCCCGCGCGGCGGCGACGAACTCAACCTGATTGAGCCCGGCAAAAATTATGGCTGGCCGCTGGTGGGCTATGCCACGAACTATAACGGCGTGCCGATCCCGCAGCCCGACACCCGCAACGACCTGACCAAGCCGGTGATCTATTGGAATCCCATCATCGCGCCGGGCAGCCTGACCTTTTACAAGGGCAATGTCTTCCCGCAATGGAACGGCTCGGCTCTGGTCGGCGGCATGGTCAGCATGAGCGTCAACCGGATCGTCATCGACGGGCCCAACGCCAAGATGGCCGAACGCTGGAGCGTGGGCAAGCGCATCCGCGACATCGAAGTCGCGCCCGACGGCAACATCTGGATGCTGGAAGACGCGACCACCGGTGGCCTGTGGAAGGTCACGCCCAAGTAGTTCTTATATAATAGGCATTTCTTGCAAGGCCGGCGGTTCCACCGCCGGCTTTGTACTTTCTGTACCCAAGGGAACTTTCCAGGTTGCCGCACGTTTGCTTGCGTGGAGCAATTTACCCCGGGAAAAAAGCCATGCGACGCTATCAACTGGCCCTAGCCAGCATTCTGCTACTCAGCCCGCAAAGTCTTTCCGCCCAGCCGGGCTATTATGATCCCTATGCCCGCGGCGCCTATGAGACGTATCAGGGCGATCGCCGTCCCCAAGGCGACCGCTATGGCCGCAGCTATGGCGACGATTGCCGCAACAGCCAACAGAACCAGCAAATGACCAACGCGGCGATCGGAGCGGCGGCAGGCGGTTTGCTGGGCAACCAAGTGGCCGGACGCGGCAGCCGATCTGGCGGCACTATCGCGGGCGTGTTGCTGGGCGCGGTGGCCGGTTACGCCTTGACCGGCGATTTGGATTGCGGCGACCGCTATTACGCCGAGCCGGTCTATCAGCGCGGCCTCGAAGGCCCCATCGGACGGCGTCACGAATGGCGCAACCATCGTGACAACGACCGGGGCACTTTCACGCCCATGCGGGAGTATCAGCGCGACCGCTATACCTGCCGGGATTACACCGCAACCAACTATCGCGATGGGCGGCCGATGCGGCGCAACGGCAGCGCCTGCCGTTACGAGGATGGAAGCTGGTATTTCCAGTAGGCCATGACGCCCCTATAGTCCGCGGGGAATTTCGGCGGGGCACGCATGGCATTGCAAGTCATCGGCGCGGGGGTTGGCCGCACCGGCACTTTTTCGCTCAAGCTTGCAATTAACCGGCTGGGGTTCGGCCCCTGTCATCACATGGAAGCGGTGATTCAGAACATGGCGGCGCAGGTGCCGTTGTGGTCGGCGGCACTCGCGGGGCGCGCCAACTGGAACGCCATCTATGACGGTTTCGGCAGCGCGGTCGATTGGCCGACCGCCGCTTTCTTTCGCGAACTGGTGCAGGCCTATCCGTCGGCAAAATTCATACTCACCCATCGCAATCCCGAAACCTGGGCCGACAGTTTCGGCGAGACCATCAGTCTGGCCCTTGCTGGACGCGACCAGGCGCCGCCCGACAAGCGTGCCTGGCTGGAGATGGCCTATGGCGTGGTCGACAGGACAGGATTTCCCGGAGGGCTAAGCCGCGACCAGCTGATCGCGCATTTCATCGCCCATAACGAGGCCGTGATGGCCACGATCCCGGCCGAGCGTTTGCTGGTGTATCAGGTGAAGGAAGGCTGGGAGCCTCTTTGCAAATTTCTGGGCGTGGAGGTGCCGGATGAACTTTTCCCGCGCACCAATGACCGCGCCGAATTCTGGGAATTGTTGAAGAAGTAACATGCGTTGTTTCCAATTGGACATAACGCTTTCCCGGCTGTTCCCGGCCCCGTTTATCGCGCTATCGTCGCAGGCGAATTTCCGGTGGGATGACAGATGGCGAAGGCGAAGGCAAAATCCGGCAAGGCGAGAAAACCGGCGGACGACAATCTGCTTCTGGTCGCGACCCGCAAGGGCGCCTGGATCTATCGCGGCGACGCGGCGCGCAAGCAATGGCGCAGCACGGGGCCGCATTTCCTGGGTCATATCATCCAGCATCTGATGCTGGACCCGCGCGACGGCAAGACGTTGCTGGCCGCCGCCAGCACCGGGCATCTGGGGCCCACCATCTTCCGCTCCACCGATCTGGGCAGAAGCTGGAAGGAAGCCAAACACCCTCCGGGGTTCAAGAAGCAAGAGGGCGGACGCACGGTGAACCACACCTTCTGGCTGACACCGGCGCACAACAACGAGCCCAATGTCTGGTATGCCGGAAGCTCGCCGCAAG
>JACMJT010000381.1 GCA_014380505.1 Hyphomicrobiales bacterium
AGATGTCGGCACCATGGGTGTCACCACCCATGCCTATGGCGGCACGCGAATGGGCGATAACCAGCAAACCAATGTGGTGGACCGCTGGGGGTTCAGTCATGAAGCGCCCAATCTGGGCATGGTCGGCGCGTCGGTCATGGGTACCAGCGGTTCGCGCAATCCAACCCTCACCGTTCAGGCCCTGGCTTGGCGCACGGCGCAGCACCTCGCTGAAACCTGGAAAGACCGAACGGGCTGACAGCCAACGTTAAGGCCCTCATGATCACTATCGGTTGCGATGCCTTCTGAACCCAAAATCTTGGTCTATTTTGGCACTGCTGAGCCGCTTCAGGCGGGCCGGAGCTTTCGCGCCGGAGCTCTGACCTTGGATTTCACTGATGGTGCCGTCCGTCGTCTTTCCTGGCATGGGGTCGAAGTTGTGCGGGGCATCGCATGTCCCATTCGGGACGCCAACTGGGCCACGCATGCCTCGGTGCTGGCCGACGAGACTGTCACGGAAACTCCGGATGAATTTGTAATCTCGCAAGTTCGTCTGGTTGCGGACGGCGCTCTTCGCGTCAAGCTCGTTCTCAAAGGAAAAGCGGACGGGACCTTCCATGCGACGGCAGAAATGTCGGCATGCCGCGACTTCATCACAAATCGTGCCGGGTTTACGCTGCTGCATCCATTGCGGGGTGTGGCTGGCACGCCAATGCAGGTCATCCACCCAGACGGCTCAATCTCGCCGTCTCATTTCCCATTGCTGATTTCGCCGAATCAGGTTGCCAGCGAGATATCCGGCCTTCGTCATTCGGTAAGCGGAATCGACACCGAGATCGTATTTCAGGGCGAGGTCTTTGAAATGGAGGACCAACGCAATTGGAGCGACGCCTCCTTCAAGGCCTATTGCCGGCCCTTGTCGCTCCCCATCCCCTATCGGTTGAACGCGGGAGACGGACAGCGCCAGGAAATACGCATACGATTTCGGGGAACGCCCCCAGGCAAGGCGACGTCTGCACCCGGTTCGCCCACCCTTGAATTGAGGCCTGGCGCCGGGAATGTTCCACACCTCGCACTGGCAATCGATGACAGTGCGATCCCTGACCCCGAGGTGTGCAAATTCGCATCCCTGATAAATCCAAGAATTCTGCAACTGCGGGTGAGGCCTGAAACCGCGCGTGCCTTGTGCGACAGCGCGAGGTCGCTGGTTGCCGCCGGTCCTGCCGAGATCGAGTTGGAAATTGTGGTGCCCTCGACCGATGAGCCGGAAACAGCACTCGCTCGTGTCGCGGCGGAATGCAAACGTGCTTCTCTGACCGTCGCACGCGTTCTGGCGCTGCCGGAAAGCTATCTTCGCAGCTATCAGCCCACTGGCCCATGGCCGGCAGGTCCTAAACCTCAGGACCTCTGGAAACATGCGCGCAAATCATTCCCGGGAGCGGAAATCGGAGGAGGGGTTCTGACCTATTTCACGGAGCTGAATCGCTGTCGCCCACCGAGCTCCCTGTGCGACTACATCGCGCATGGCTCGACGGCGATCAGCCATGCCGCGGACGACCGTTCTGTCATCGAAAGTCTCGAGGGCCTCGCTCATGTCTATCGGAGCGCAAGCGCGATTGCCGCGGGGCGGGACTATC
>JACMJT010000382.1 GCA_014380505.1 Hyphomicrobiales bacterium
AGCGCATGAAAAACATCTTCGAAGGAAACCATCAACGGGGCCGCTAGCGGACCAGCGATCTATTCAGGGAGGCCGGGCTCGTTGCCCGGCCTTTTCGCTTGAGGGGCAGGCATTGAAAGTCCATCCAGCCCAGCTCATTGCCGGGTCTGCCACTCTCCGCATTGCTCGGTGTCAATAACCCGGGATTTGGCGTACATTTCAGCACTAATATTGTAGAACGGACCTCCCATGACAGCGTCCACCCCGAATTCTGGATCAGCCGACAGAACAGTGCCGATGTCCCGGCTTTTTCGCGGCATCACGGATGAGGCGCGCCAATTAATCATGACGTCAGCCCTGCCGCTCAACCTCAAGAAAGGCCAGCGGCTCTTCGAGCGCGGCGATCCGGGTGGGACTATGTATGTGGTGGTGCATGGCCGCATCGAAATTTCGGTCGTTTCGGAGGCCGGCCGCAAGATATCGCTCAATCTGATCAGCGTCGGAAACTGCTTTGGCGAGGTCAACATGATCGACAATAGGGACCGGACGGCATCCGCCGTGGCGCTTGAGCCCACGTCCCTCCAGCCGATAGGCCGCAGCACATTTTTTGCCGCGGCGCAGCTCTGCCCCGAACTGGCCATTACGATTGCGGAGATACTCTGTGAGCGGGTGCGCTGGATGAGCGACACGGTGGAGGACTACGCGCTACTTTCGCTGGACCGCAGGTTGGCGCGCCGCCTCCTTCTGCTTCACGACCAGTTTTCCCGTACCGATGGCGCAATTGAGATCGCGCAAAGCGAACTCGCCGACTTCGCTGGAGCAACACGCGAGTCAACCAACAAGATACTTATGCAGTGGAAGAGCCGGGGTTGGATCTCCCTCCAGCGGCGCACCATTCGCCTTGAGGACAGGGCAAAACTCGATCAGATCGCACATGAAACGGATGCCTATTAAAAAGTGGACCTGGTTGATAACGACAGAATCGCATATTGAGATTATGTGAAACATACAGCTCGAAAATCGCGATTTCTGGCATCACTGAGAAATCGTCATAACCATATTTGTTGAATTGGAAATAAATGGTGCCAAAGACCGTGACCTGGTCAGTGATTTCACCGACATGCTGGTGAGACGCAGCAGACGATAGGCCTCACGCCAGAACGGTTCGGTAGCGTGTGTCCGCTGCCCACATCATGGGACGACCAGCGGGCCTTGTTGCTTGGGTAGATCACGCGTACTTCAATCAAACTTTCTCCCCTATAGCCAAGGCAGTTCGTGCGCTCAGCGCTGAAGATGCACGGCAAGACATCAAGACATCCACGCACCATGACTGAAAAAAGGCCCTCCAGAGACGAGTGGTGTTGAAACACGCGAAAACCGGCGAATTCTGAGTCTCTGAGACCCACCTCTCGCGGTGCCGCAAGGCCGGAAGTGTCGGGACTATTCCAGAGCAGGCAAAAACCACTGGTTCGAGTGAGGGAGATTGGCTGGGGCGGGAGGGATCGAACCTCCGAATGGTGGAATCAAAATCCACTGCCTTACCACTTGGCTACGCCCCAAGGACGCCGCCCCTATAGCCTCAGCAACCCTCCTTGCATAGTCCGAATAGCGCCTCTATAAGCGCCACCGGATTCAAGCATCGGAGTGTAGCGCAGCCTGGTAGCGCACCTGCTTCGGGAGCAGGGGGTCGGAGGTTCGAATCCTCTCACTCCGACCATTTTTTGGATTTTGTTTTCTTCGCAAACATTCTCTGCTCTTGAGTTAAGCGGCCCAGTAAGACGGACCGACCAACCGTTTGACCCTCAGTTGTGATCGTTATCCAGGCGATTCAGTCCTCACTTGCAACTCCTAATGTTTGTTCGAAGGGCCAAGCATCGAGAACGCCGCCGGGAAAGCCAGAGCCGCAAGCACGGCCTTGACGATGTCGCCGGGAATGAAGGGCAGCAGGCCGCTCGTCAATGCGACCGACATGGCAGCCGTGGCATCCATGCCTTTCAATAACCCGAGCCAAGTTGCTAGCCAGACGAGGCCAGGAATGTAGAGAATCGCAGCGCCAAGCAGCATGGCGCAGGACAGTTTCACGACGCTGCTGCCCCAGCCCTTTTCGACGAGATAGCCCACGAGGCCCGCCGCCAGGATAAAGCCGATGATGAAGCCACCGGTCGCGAAGATTTCACCCGTGGGGAGAAACAGGCCTGCCTGAAAATTGGCGAACACCGGCAGGCCGACGGCGCCTTCGATGGCATAAAGCGCCAGGGTGCCCGCGCCCAGTCTCATGCCATAGGCGCCGCCCACGGCCAGAACGGCCAGCGTCTGCATCGTCATCGGCACCGGGAACATGGGCACACTGATCTGGGCGGCAAGGGCGACGAAGAGACTGCCCAGCACCGCGAGGATGGCGGCACGGCTCAGGCTCGCTTCGCCCGTTGCCGGCCATATGCGGCTGGCCAGAAGATTGGCATTCATGTTCATGTCCGCTTCCCCCGATGTTAAGACTGTGTCCGCCATCCTATAGTTGGCGCGGGAACAAGTGACAACAGGCCATGACGAACCTTGAATTTGACCGGAATTTCGAGGCTGTTCCAGGTGTGGTGGAACAGGTTTCGCCCCTGGTGCGCCGGGTTCTGTGCAACAATCCCAGCCCCTTTACGTTCACCGGCACATCAACCTTCATAATTGGACAGGGCCATGTGGCGATCATCGATCCCGGGCCCAAAGATGACTCACATCTTGCAGCAGTGCTTCAGGCGATTCGCGGTGAAACCGTGGACTACATTCTGGTCACCCACAGCCATGCGGACCATTCGCCGCTGGCAGCGCGCCTGAAAGCCGCGACGGGGGCTGTCACCGCCGGTCATGGCGCGGTCGGAGCCACCGGTGGTACGGGACTTCGTCTCGATGCCAGTATCGATCATGAATTCAACCCGGATCGGCCCATGCAGCATGGCGAAACGCTGAGCGGCACGGGCTGGACCATAGACGGTGTGTTCACCCCGGGCCACATGTCGAACCATCTGTGTTTCGCGTTGCGCGAGGAGGCTACCCTTTTCACCGGCGATCATGTGATGGCTTGGGCTACCAGTGTCATCGCCCCGCCCGATGGCAACATGGGGCAGTACATGGCTTCGCTGAGGTTGCTGCTTGAGCGCGGCGACGGCATCTACCTTCCGGCACACGGCCCAGGGCGGCGCGATCCAAAACCACTGGTCAGGGGTTATCTCGCCCACCGAAAGATGCGCGAGGGGGCGATCCTTAACCGCATCCAATCAGGCGACCGAACTATCGCGGAGGTCGTCAACGCCATCTATACGGATGTTGACCCTAGGCTCCGGGGAGCCGCGGCACTTTCGACGCTGGCTCATGTCGAACACCTGATCGAACAGGGGCTGGTGCGCCAGCGCGAGAGAACTTACGAAGTGGTGAGGAAACCTGATTCTCCCCACGCACTCCCCCACCCTTAATCATCACCGGCCATGGCCCCATCCTTCGCGACTCAGCCATTCCCCTATTGCACAGCAGAACTGAATCCGTTTGCGGCGCCGGCATTAGCGGGAGTACAAGGCGTTCAAATCCGACCCAGGAGAGACCCATGAACGCACCCGTCATCAGCGCCACAGGACTGAACAAGAGCTGGGTCGAACGCCGCGCCAAGGCCGTTTCCCGGGGCGTTGGAATGGCGGCACCGGTCATTGCGGCGCGCGCCGAGAATTCGGAAATCTGGGATATCGAAGGCAACCGCTACATCGATTTCGGCGGCGGCATCGCAGTGGTCAACACCGGACACCGCCATCCCCTGGTGATGAAGCGAGTTTATGAACAGCTCGAAAAATTCACCCATACCTGCGGCACGGTAATGCCCTATGCGCCGTTGATCGAGCTGTGCGAGAAGATCAATGCCGTTGCTCCCATATCGGGCGAGAAGAAATCCGCGCTGGTGACCACGGGGGCGGAGGCAGTCGAGAACGCCGTCAAGTTTGCCCGTTGCTATACCGGCCGCTCAGATGTGATCGCTTTCCAGGGCAGCTTCCACGGCCGCACCAATCTCACCATGGCGCTCACCGGCAAGGTCAATCCCTACAAGATCAAATTCGGTCCCTTCCCGGCGGGCATCTGGCACGTGCCATTCCCGGTGGCCCATCTCGGCGTTTCGGTCGACGACACGATGCGTGCGATCGATACGCTGTTCAAATGCGATGTGGAGTCCTCAAACGTCGCGGCCATCATCATCGAGCCGGTGCAGGGCGAAGGCGGTTTCTATGTGGCGCCGAAGGAGCTTATGGCGCGCCTGCGCAAGCTGTGCGACGAGCATGGCATCGTGCTGATCGCCGATGAAATCCA
>JACMJT010000383.1 GCA_014380505.1 Hyphomicrobiales bacterium
CCGTGATTGCTGCCGCCTTTAGGTGGCGTGAAGTGGGAAGAATGGTCTTCCCATCATAGAGGAGGATTGTGCCATGAGAGATTATGCTTTGACCCGCGCCCTGTCCCTCGGCGAAGCTGGAAAGGGCTCTTCCATCAGGCGGTTATTTCGCAATTGGCTTGCCCGCCGGTCCGTGGCGCGGCTGCAGAGCTACGACGATTATATCCTGCGTGACATCGGCGTCTCCCGCGAAGACATCGCCTGGGCGGCAGGCCTGCCCCTCACGGTAAACGCCGCGCTGGGGCTTGAGGAACGCTCGTTCCGGCGATCCTGTAAGCTGTGAAGACGGACATGATGCCGAAGATGACCGAACCGATGGCAGTCCCCGCCAATACTCCCTCGGGGCCTGCCACGGTCGCGCCATACAAGGCAAAAGGAATGGTGCCGAGCGTTGCCTTTCCCCAATTGAACCAGGTCGAGAGATTGGGACGGCCCAGATTGTTGAAGGCCGCGTTGGCGACGAACTGGGCGCCCCCGAAGGCCCAGCTCACGGCAATGAACGTGCAGAAGAAAACCACCAGATCGACGGTGCGCCCGCTCGCATTGAAGGCCTCGGCCAGATCGTGCCGGAATATGAACAGCAGTAGCGATGTGATCACCGTATAGATGCCGGAGAAAATCAATCCATCGGTCAGGGTCTGGCGCACCCGGTCGAACTTCCGCGCCCCGAAATTCTGACCGATGATCGGTCCCACCGATCCTGAAAGCGCAAAAATGATGCCGAAGGCCACGGGTACGACGCGGCCGATGATCGCCGAAGCGGCCACCGCCTCGTCGCCGAAAGGGGCCACGGCGCGTGTCACATAGGCATTGGCGAAGGGCGTTGCGAGTTGCGTAAGAATCGCCGGTGTGGCGATGGTGAGGATGTCGGGAAGATCGCGGCGAAAGCCGGCCAAGCGCAACGGCGCCAGAAAGTTGTGCACGCGGGCAACCCCGTTAAGGCCGATGCCGAAGGCCACCACATCCGCCAGCACATTGGCGGCAGCAGCTCCCTGAATGCCCCAGCCGAAGCCGAAGATGAAAATCGGATCGACGATTGCCGTGACGATGGCGGCCGCCAGCGTGATGTACATGGCGCGCTTTGGGTCGCCCAATCCGCGCAGGATGAAGGAACAGCACACGGCACCCGACAGCAGCACATAGCCTGGCGTGAGCGTCCAGATGAAGAGTTGCGCCAGATGCTTGGCCTCTCCCTTGGCGCCCAGCAGATCGAGCAGCCAGTGGGAGGCTATGGCGATGACCGCCGTTGTAGCCGCCGATATGAGCAGGGAGAACAGGAGCGAACTGGTGGCGAAATCACGCGCCCGCTCCGGTTCGCCGGCACCCAGATTGCGCGCGACCAGGGCCGCCGCCGCGATGCCGGTGCCGATGCTGATCGACAGATTGGCGAAGACGATGGTTCCGGCATAGCCGATGGCCGCGGTGATCTCTGTCTGATTGAGCAGGCTGAGGAAGAACAGGTCTGCCAGGTCCACAAGGAACAGCGCCATCAGTCCGAGCGCCCCGGTGAAGGTCATGATCACCACATGGCGCATGGTGGAGCCGGTGACGAAGCGGGCCTCCGTCATTCGATCAGTCCCAGCACCCTGGCGTCGGCGGCAAGCGCTGCATAGGACCGGAAGTGATGGCCGATCAGCCCCGCCAGGCGCGCCCCTTCCACATTCGAACGCTTGTCGTCAATGAACCAGGCATCCCCCGGTACGACATCAAGCGTTCGCAGCAGACGGAGGAAGCTGTTGGGATCGGGCTTCTTGGCGGAGAACTCATAGGAGCAATAGTGCTCGGCAAAAATTGCCGCGGCTTCCGGAAACAGCTCATCGAGGTGAAGTTTCAGCAAAGGTCCGTTGTTCGTATAAATCGCAATACGCGCCGTCTCCCCGATGCGCCGCGCCAGGTCAAGAACTTGCGGGTAGGGTATCATCGCTTCCCGCCTGGCCGCGATCCATTCGGAGCAGGTGATCGGATGGCCGAGCCTGCGGCCGAACTCGCCAAGATAACTGGCGGGGTCGGGATACCCTCCCGCGTCTGAATCGTCTTCGAAACCCGAATCCCAGATGGCCGCGCGAATGTCGCGGGGAGTTTTGCCGGATATCCGCGACAGGGCCCTAAGCCTCCGGCCCAGATCGTAGCGGCACAGCACATCGTCGAGATCGAAGATGACGAGGCGTGGCGCCATATGTCAGGCCGCGGTTCCACCCACGGTCAGCCGGTCGATGCGCAGTGTCGGCTGGCCGACGCCCACGGGCACGCCCTGGCCATTCTTGCCGCACGTGCCCACACCGGGGTCAAGCGCCATGTCGTTGCCCACCATGGAAATGCGGGTCAGCGCATCGGCACCGGAGCCGATCAGCGTTGCACCCTTGACCGGTGTGGTGATCTTGCCGTCTTCGATAAGATAGGCCTCGGTGCAGGAAAACACGAACTTGCCGGAGGTGATGTCGACCTGGCCGCCGCCGAAGGATTTGGCATAGAGGCCGCGCTTGATGGATTTCTGGATGTCCTGCGGATCGCTCGCGCCCGAAAGCATATAGGTGTTGGTCATGCGCGGCATGGGCGCATGGGCAAAAGACTGGCGCCGTCCATTGCCCGTGGGAGCAACTCCCATGAGGCGCGCATTAAGCCTGTCCTGTATGAGGCCCACGAGAATGCCATTCTCGATCAGTGTCGTGCAATTGGACGGTGTCCCCTCGTCGTCGATGGTGATGGAGCCCCGCCGGTTGGGAATCGTCCCGTCATCAACGATCGTCACATTCTCGGAGGCGATGCGCTGGCCCATGAGGCCGGCGAAGGCCGAGGTCTTCTTGCGGTTGAAATCGCCTTCGAGTCCGTGGCCGACCGCTTCGTGCAGAAGAATGCCGGGCCAGCCGGGGCCAAGCAGCACGTCCATTTCACCGGCGGGCGCTGGCTTCGCTTCAAGCGACACGAGGCTCTGGCGCAGCGCCTCGCGCGCCGCATCCTGCCATATGTCGTCGGTGAGATAGCCGAGTGGTTCTCCCCGCCCGCCAAGCCCGTGGCTGCCCTGACCCTGTTCCTTGCCATTGGACGACACCACCGAAATATTGAAGCGCACTAGGGGACGGATATCCCGGTAGGTGCTGCCATCGGCGCGGATAATCTCGATGGATTGCCAGTCGCTGGCGAGCGATACCGAAACCTGTTGCACACGAGGGTCGAGCGCACGCGTAAAACTGTCAGCCTTTTGCAGGAGCTCGATCTTCCGCGAAAATTCCAGTGCCGCCGCCGGATTGGTGTCGGCGTAAAGCTTGGCATTGCTGCGGGGAGGGGAAAGGGCCGCGGTTCCGCCGGGGCCGCCGCGGGTGACGGTGGCGCAAACCTCCGCCGCCCGCTTCAGGGCGGATTCGGAAAATTCCGTGGCGTGGGCATAGGCCGCCGTTTCGCCGCTGACGGCTCGAAGTCCAAAGCCCTGGGACTCATCGAAACTTGCGGCCTTCAGTTTACCGTCGTCGTAGACGAGACTTTCGGCTTGGCGGCGCTCGAGAAACAACTCGCCATCATCGGCCTTGTGCAAGGTTTCGGACACGATGGCCAATGCCCGGTCACGGCTTAGGGCCGTATCATCGAGGAGTGAGATGTTGGGCGTCGCTGCCACGGGAGGCGGGTCCTTTCACGAAGGTAGACGCCCAAGATAGGCGTGCCCAGCCGGTACTACCAGAGCCTTGCCTCTTTCGGATCAGAGCTTGTCGAGAGCATCAAGCCCGGCCGAAAAACCTTCCAGCGAAATTTTTATCGGCACTCCAAGGCCCGGCGCCTCGTAGATAATAAAGTTGGCCGAAGTTCCCTTTTTAAGCTTGGCAAGCGTTTCCGGGATTATTTCGGCTTGAGCCCGGCAAATCTGCGGCAAGCATTGTACGTAAGGGGCTGACTTGATATCGGCATCGTCGATCTGCAGCGCAATGCCCTGGGGAAGGTAGACGCCAATTGGCGCGAACATGCGCATCCAGACGTTTGTCTTGTCGCCCTGTTTGATTTTTTGCACGACGATATTGACGAAAGCGCGCGGGTTTTTTTCACTCTTGGCCAACTGTATCATGGCGCACTGCTTCTTGAGGGCGGGATCTGACGAGCCGTCGGCACTGGCCAGCGTCTCGCACTGGATCTTCCATGCTCCATGTGTCGCCACGACCTCGGCGGCCGGCGCTGCTGCCTGGGCCGTTTTCTGACTGGCCCCATTGACGCGCGGGCCAAACTGCTTCTGCGCCGGCTGCTTCGTCTGTGCCAGGGCTGTATCGAAGCTGGCGGCGGCCAACAGCAGGCCAAGGACGGTTGTTGCGGCGAGCCGGCAGAGTACGGAGTTGATTTGCACGAAGTTGGCCCTTCTTCTACATTTTCATATTGTGGCGGCTCTTAGCGCCGGATGGACAATTAAACAACCCGCGATTCCCGGGAACGGAATCGGCGGGGGAGACTGGTGTCAGGGAAGAATTGGGCGGAATTCCGGCTGGGCGCCAAGCCGCCGCCGCAATGACGTTTTGCCGCGCCCGCTTCCGTTGCGGCGGGCCTATGATTGTGGTTTCACAAGCCGGGCCGCAACCTGCGCTACTCGTCGAGCGGCGGCCACCAAGAAGCCGAGTTGGAAAGGGGCGAGGATGAAGATCGCGAACACCGTCAAGTTATCGCTTGCAGCCGCTGGAAGCGTGGCCGCAAGTCCCGCCGCTTTGGCGGCCGGCGGCTATGCGGACAATTGGCAGATGGGGCTGCTGGAATCGGCAACGCCCGTGGCGGATCAAATCCATTTCCTGCACAACGTCATCCTGATGCCGATCATTACGGCCATCACCCTCTTCGTTCTGGGCCTGCTGATCTATGTCATGGTGAAGTTTAACGCCAAGGCGAACCCGGTTCCTTCGCGAACGACCCACAACACGCTGGTCGAGGTTCTATGGACCGTCATTCCGATCATAATTCTGGTGATCATCGCCGTGCCGTCGTTCCGGCTTCTCTATTACCAGCGCGATATTCCGAACAATGCCGACATGACCCTGAAGGTCATTGGCCAGCCCAACTGGAACTGGACCTACGAATACCCCGATCTGGGCGTGACCGGCGGCACGGCTGACGTCAGCTTCACGGCCTATCTCAAGGAGAAGAAGCAGGCGGATGCCGATGGGGTGCCCTATCTCCTGTCCACCGACGTTCCCGTGGTGGTTCCCGTCAACAAGACGGTGAAACTCATCGTGACGTCCGATCCCGA
>JACMJT010000384.1 GCA_014380505.1 Hyphomicrobiales bacterium
AGGCCTTGCATGAAATTCATGAGACACCGGGCGAGATATCGTTCAGCGCCGCCGCCACCTATGGCGAGGCCGAGCCATGGCTCGCCAAGATCGACCCGGATGTGGGAGAAGTCTTGCGCCGCCTAGGCGCTAGGCAGGTTCGCGCCATGGGCACGGTCGGCGGCAATATCGCCAACGGTTCGCCCATCGGCGATATGCCGCCCATGCTGATTGCCCTCAGCGCCACTCTGCATCTCCGCCACGGCGATGCCACTCGTGAAATTCCCGTCGAGAATTTTTTCATCGCCTATGGCAAGCAGGACCGCAAACCCGGCGAACTTGTCTGGCGCGTCGGCATTCCGAAGCTGAAGGTCAATGAGGTTTTCCGCGCCTACAAGATATCCAAGCGCTTCGACCAGGATATTTCCGCCGTCATGGCCGCTTTCAAGTTCACCCTTGACGGGCGCCGCATCGCTTCGGCCCGCATCGCCTTCGGCGGCATGGCGGCAACACCGAAGCGCGCGCCACGCGCCGAGGAAGCTCTACCCGGGTTGTCGCTCGATGCCCCGTCCTCGTGGACCAATGCAATCGAGGCGCTGTCTGAAGATTATCAGCCGATCACCGACATGCGGGCCTCCGCCGGCTACCGCCTGGATGTTGCCCAATCGCTGTTGCGGAAAGCCCTGACGGAAATCGCCGGAGCGTCCTCAAGCAAAACACGCGTCACCGGCCTTCGCGGCAAGGCCGCCTGACATGGCAACTGCGCGCCGCAAAATGATCGAAACCGATGCAGTAGGCTTGCCGCTGGCCCACGACAGCGCCGCCCTCCATGTCCAGGGCACCGCCGCCTACATTGATGACATGCTGGAGCCCGAGGGCCTGCTCCATGTGTATCCGGGTTACGCAAGCGATGGCGCGCGCGGCAAGATCGCATCCCTCGATCTCGCCGCTGTCCGCGATTTTCCCGGAGTCGTCGCGGTTCTCACCGCTGATGATATTCCCGGCGTCAATGATGTAAGCCCGACGGTCCAGGGCTGTGATCCCATTCTGGCCAAGGGCGCAATCGAATTCCATGGCCAGGTCATATTCGCCGTTGTGGCCGAAACGCGCGATGCCGCTCGCCGCGCCGCCCGCCTTGCAAAGATCGAAATCGCGACTGAAAAACCCGCTGTCACGGCTGACGACGCCGTTACGATGAAAATCAAAGACGTGCTGCCGCCCTACGAGTTCAAGCGCCGCGATGTGAAGACAGCCCTCAAGTCGTCGGCCAACCGCATTGACGAAACCTTCCTGATCGGCGGCCAGGATCATTTCTATCTCGAAGGCCAGGTCGCCATGGCGATTCCCGAAGAGAACGGCGCAATGACCGTCTTCTCTTCGACCCAGCATCCAACCGAAGTGCAGCATTTGATCGCCAGAATGCTGGATGTGCCCAACGCCATGGTCACCTGTGAATGCCGCCGCATGGGTGGCGCCTTCGGCGGCAAGGAAAGCCAGGCAGCCCAATGGGCAGCACTTGCCGCTCTCGCCGCGCGGATCACCGGCCGCCCCGCCAAGTGCCGCCTCGACCGCGACGAAGACATGATCATGACCGGCAAGCGCCATGACTTCCGGGTGAGCTACGAGGCAGGCTTCGACCGGACGGGCCGCATCACCGCCGCCGATGTGGAATTCCTGTCGCGTTGCGGCTACTCCGCCGATCTCAGCGGCCCCGTCAACGACCGCACCATGTTCCATGCCGACAATGCCTATTTCTATCCGGCCACGCGGATCAGATCGCGCCGCCTCAAGACCCACACGGTATCGAACACGGCCTTCCGCGGCTTTGGCGGCCCCCAGGGCATGATGTTCAGTGAACGCATGATGGACGCGATCGCCGTGAAGCTGGGTCTCGACCCCCTCGATGTGAGAAAACGCAATCTCTACGCCAAGGGCCGCGATGTGACGCCCTATGGAATGAAGATTGAGGACAACATCGCGCTTGAAGTAATCGAGCAACTGGAAGCCTCGTCGGATTATCGCCGCCGCCGCGAAGCCATCACCGCGTTCAACGGCAACAACACCATCCTGCGGAAAGGTCTGGCGCTGACGCCGGTCAAGTTCGGCATTTCCTTTACCCTCACCCACCTCAATCAGGCGGGAGCGCTGGTCCATGTCTATACCGATGGCTCCATCCATCTCAATCACGGCGGCACAGAGATGGGGCAGGGGCTCTATATCAAGGTGGCGCAAGTGGTGGCCCAGGAGTTCGGCCTGACGCCGGATCGCGTGCGCATCACCGCCACAACCACCGGCAAAGTGCCGAACACCTCAGCCACGGCCGCCTCCTCCGGCGCTGACCTAAACGGCATGGCGGCGAAAGCAGCGGCCGCCACCATAAAATCCCGCCTCGTGGCCTTCGCGGCGCAGCACTGGAAAATGCCCAAATCGCGCATCCGCTTTGACAGCGGTCAAGTCATTATCGGTAATCAAAACATGACTTTCGGGGACCTTGCGAAGAAAGCACACGAAGCCCGGATTTCGCTCTCCTCCACTGGCTTTTATGCAACTCCCAAAGTGGCATGGGATCGCGCCAAAGTTCAGGGCCGCCCCTTCTTCTATTTCGCCTATGGTGCTGCGTGCAGCGAGGTGACCATCGACACGTTGACCGGCGAAATGCGCGTCGATCGCGTCGATATCCTTCATGACGTTGGCCGCTCGCTCAACCCAGCCATGGATATGGGCCAGATCGAGGGCGGCTTTGTGCAGGGCATGGGCTGGCTGACCAATGAGGAACTGGTGTTCGATGGGGAGGGGAGGCTCCGCACCCACGCGCCATCCACCTACAAAATCCCAACCGCCTCCGATGTGCCCGCCGATTTCCGCGTGAAGATTTTTGAATCCAAAGGCAACGCCGAGAATACGATCTACCGGTCCAAGGCCGTGGGCGAACCGCCGCTGATGCTCGCCATCTCCGTCTGGTCGGCCATCTTCAACGCCATCGCCTCCCTTAACCCCGGTAAAATTCCACCGCTCGATGCTCCCGCGACGGCGGAAGCAATCCTGCGGACGGTTAAGGCCATGCGGCCATGAAAATCTGGGCGCAAATTCTCAAAACGGTCGAAACCCACGGGCGTTGCGCCCTTGTCTCCGTCCTGTCGACACAGGGCTCCGCCCCCCGCGATGCCGGAGCTCACATGGTCGTAACGCCGGAAGGCTATCACGGCTCGATCGGTGGCGGCACGCTGGAATGGCACGCCATTGCCGCCGCACAGGCGATGCTGGCGAAAGGCCCATCCGCGAAAATGACGACCCATGCGCTGGGGCCGGACTTGGGCCAATGCTGCGGCGGCCGGGTCAGTCTTGCCACGGAAGTCTTCGACAGGTCGAGCATCGAAACGGCTCGCGTTTTGGCATTGCGCGAAGCTCAGGGCCCCTTCACCATCACCCGCCACAACATCGCCCTCAGCTTCGGAGAAGAACGGCGTCGCATCTATCTCTTCGGCGCGGGCCATGTGGGCCGTGCTTTGGTTCTGGCCCTTGCGCCGCTGCCGTTCGATGTCAACTGGATCGACCCCCGCCCCGATGCTTTCCCCCGCGCCGTGCCGCCCAATGTCACCCTTGCCGCGAGCGCCGATCTGACGGAGACGCCCGAGGGCAGCTTCGTTTTCATCATGAGCCACAGCCACGCCCTTGATCTGGCCATTACCGGTGCTGCGCTCCGCAATGCCGGCATAGCCCATGTGGGCTTGATCGGCAGCGCCACGAAGCGCGCCCGCTTCGAGAAGCGCCTGCGCGAGGCGGGCATTGCGGCGGAACGTGTGGACACTCTCATCTGCCCCATCGGCGTTCCCGGGATCCAGTCGAAAGAGCCCGCCGCGATCGCCGCCGCCACGGCCGCGCAAATTATTATGCTCGACGAAGCGCTTCGTCTTGCAACAGCGGACGAGAAGCCGCACCATGGCGCCCAGCGGGTGGGGGAGAGATGGTGAAGGTCAAACGCGGGTTTCTTCTCGAAGCGCTTAACATTGTAAAAGTCTTCGGAACACTGCGCGCCAATGACAAGATCAAGCTCAAGGTCAGGCCCGGCGAAATTCATGCCCTTCTCGGCGAGAATGGGGCGGGCAAGTCGACCCTCGTCAAGCTGATCTACGGAGCGCTCCAGCCCACCTCCGGTGAATTCCGCTGGGAGGGCCGTAAGATTTCGATTGCCAATCCCGCCGCGGCGCGGAAGCTCGGCATCGGCATGGTGTTCCAGCATTTCTCGTTGTTCGAGGCCTTGACCGTAGCGGAAAACATAGCACTGGCCATGCCGGGCCGCTTCGATCTGGTGAACCTTTCGGAAAAAATCGCGCGCGTGTCGAAGGAATACGGCCTGCCCCTCGAGCCAACGGCAGTCGTGGCGGACCTCTCGGTGGGCGAGCGCCAGCGGATCGAGATCGTGCGCTGCCTGCTGCAAAAACCCCGCCTCCTCATCATGGACGAGCCGACGGCGGTGCTGACGCCGCAGGAAGCCGATCAGCTCTTCGTTGTGCTGGCTCGTCTCGCCAAGGAAGGGTGCGCCGTTCTCTACATCAGCCACCGCCTCGAGGAGGTAAAACGCCTGTGCCACGCCGCCACCATCCTGCGCCACGGCAAGGTTGTCGCCAATGTCGATCCCGCTGAGGAAACGGCGGCGAGTCTCGCCAAACTCATGGTGGGCGGCGATATCCATGTGGTGCGCGGCAACCGCAAAAAGAGAGCGGGAACCGTGCGCCTCAACCTGCAAAACCTGAACCTTCCAGCCGATGGTCCCTTCGCCGTCGCACTGAAGGATATCTCCCTCGATGTGAAGGCGGGCGAAGTGATCGCCATCGCCGGTGTCGCCGGCAACGGCCAGGCGGAACTCTTCGATGCTATTTCGGGCGAGCGCCGTCTTGCCCGCAATGACATGATCGCCTTCGACGGCGAAGCCTGCGGCCAAAGCGGTGTCAACGAAAGGCGGAATCTAGGAGTGGCCTTCGTGCCCGACGAGCGCTTGGGCCATGGCGCCGTTCCGGCCTTCCGGCTTTCGGAAAACATTGTTCTCACCCGCCATTCCTCGGACCCATCGTTGGTCAAGTCCGGCCTGTTGCAAAAGCAAGGCGCCACCACCGTCAGCGAACGCGTCATCAACACATACGATGTGCGCAAGGGCAAACCCGATCCTGAGGCGCGCTCCCTCTCCGGCGGAAACTTGCAAAAATTCGTGGTCGGCCGGGAGCTTGACCGCCAGCCCGGCATTTTGGTGATCAACCAGCCGACCTGGGGTGTTGATGCCGGTGCCGCCGCCACCATCCGCCAGGCCATCATCGACCTCGCGCAGCAGGGCTCGGCGGTGCTGGTGATCAGCCAGGATCTTGACGAGATTTTCGAAATCGCCAGCCGCATTGCCGTCATTTCGCGGGGCCAGCTTTCCCAAACCTATCCCGCGGGCCAAATCAGCCTGCAACAGATTGGCCTCCTCATGGCCGGAGCCCACGAAGCCCAGGAGACCCGCCATGCGGCTTCTGCTTGAGAAACGCGCCGAGCGTTCGCCCCGCATGGCCCTCCTGTCACCGGCCATCGCCATAGCGCTCACCGTGGCGACCGGCGCCATTATCTTCGCATCTCGTGGCCTCAATCCCTTGAGTGCTCTCTTCATCTACTTCATCGAACCGCTGAGTTCGGCCTGGTCCATCGAGCAGTTGATCCTCAAGGCGACGCCGCTGGCCCTCATTGGCGCCGGGCTTGCGGTTTCGTACCTCGCCAATGTCTGGAACATCGGCGCCGAGGGCCAGTTCACGGCGGGCGCGGTATTGGGCGGATTTATCCCGGTGTTCTTTCCGCAATGGCAATCGCCGCTGACGCTCTTTTTCATGCTGATGCTCGGGGTTCTCGGCGGCATGGCCTGGGCTTCACTTCCAGCGCTCCTCAAGAACCGTTTCAACGCCAACGAGATTTTGACCAGCTTGATGCTCGTCTATGTGGCGCAACTCATTCTCGACTGGCTGGTGCACGGCCCGTGGCGCGATCCGCAAGGCTATAACTTCCCCAAAACCTTGAGCTTCAGCGGCTGGCAGTTGTTGCCCCGGTTCAAGGTGATCCCTGATGCGCTGGGTCCCATCTACATCAATCTGGGAGCAATTCTGGCGCTCGCAGTGGCCTTAGCGTTGGCCTTTCTCATGGTCCGCACTCTCAAGGGCTTCGAGATCAGGGTGATGGGAAGCTCTCCCCGCGCCGGGCGTTTCGCCGGCTTTTCGCGCGCCGGCGCCGTGTGGTTTTGCTTCCTCCTCTCCGGCGGGCTCGCGGGCCTTGCGGGTATTTGTGAAGTCATGAGCACGGTGGGCCAGTTGCAGCCGTCGATTTCGCCAGGCTATGGCTTCACCGCGATCATTGTCGCTTTCCTCGGACGCCTCAATCCTATTGGCGCATTGGTGGCCGCGTTGGCGCTTGCCATCAGCTATCTCGGCGGCGAGGCGGCCCAGGTCGCCATCGACGGCATCTCCGACAAGATCGCCAGGGTGTTTCAGGGCATCCTGCTGTTTTATATTCTCGCCTGCGATACACTGATCCTCTACCGGATTAAGTTCATTACCGGCGCAACGGGGGTGGCGAGCCGCGCATGAACGAAACGCTCTCAATCATTCTGACGATCATCACGGCCTCCACACCGCTGCTGCTGGCCGCCACGGGCGAATTGGTGGTGGAGCGTTCGGGAGTCCTCAACTTGGGTGTCGAAGGCATGATGGCCGTGGGCGCCGTCTGCGGCTTTGGCGCAGCCCTCACCACGGGCTCGCCCGTGATCGGCATCCTGGCCGCCATCGGGGCGGGCATGATCCTGTCATTGCTCTTCGGACTCCTGACCCTCTCGCTGGTCGCCAACCAGGTGGCCACCGGCCTTGCGCTGACACTTCTGGGTCTTGGCGTTGCGGGGTTGATCGGCGAATCCTTTGTCGGCCAGCCCGGCCTCAAACTCACGCAATTGCATATACCCGGCCTGAGCCGCATTCCCTTCATCGGCCCCATCATCTTCAGCCAGGATTTGCTGGTCTATGCCTCGTTTGCGATAGTGGCGGCGGTTGCCTATGTGCTGTTCCGCACCAAGCTCGGCCTGGTGATCCGCGCGGTGGGCGACAGCCACCAGTCGGCCCATGCGCTGGGCTATGGCGTGATCCCGGTGCGCTACGGCTGCGTGCTGTTCGGCGGCGGCTGCGCCGGTCTGGCCGGTGGATATCTTTCCCTTGCCTATACGCCCCAATGGACCGAAAACATGACGGCGGGGCGCGGCTGGATAGCACTTGCGCTGGTGGTCTTCGCCTCCTGGCTGCCCTGGCGGGTGGCCATCGGCGCCTATCTGTTTGGAACCGTGACGATCCTCGGATTTTCACTGCAGGCGGAAGGCAAGGGTATCCCGACCCAGCTTTTATCGTCGCTGCCCTATATCGTCACCATTGTCGCTTTGGTTATCATATCGGGCAACCGGGCGCTCATGCGCGCCAATACGCCTGCCTGTCTGGGCCAGCCTTTCGTCCCGGACCGATAGACTGTACCATGGACATGAGAAAGGGAGCTTCAAATGAAAAAATGGTCGGCACTCGTTGCGATATTGGCATTGGGATTGACGGCGGCTGCCGCCAACGCGGCGGACAAGATCAAGGCCTGCTGGGTCTACGTCGGTCCCGTCGGGGACTTTGGTTATTCCTACCAGCATGACCAGGGCCGCAAGGCGGTGGAGAAAGAGCTGGGCGACAAGGTCGAAACCAAGTTCCTCGAAAACGTGGTCGAAGCCGATTCTGAACGCGCTATCGAACGTCTGGCCCGCGACGGCTGTGCCATCGTCTTCACCACGTCCTACGGCTTCATGGATCCCACCATCAAGGTCGCGGCCAAATACCCAGACGTGAAATTCGAGCACGCCACCGGCTACAAGAAAGCCGATAATGTCGCCATCTATAACGCCCGCTTCTACGAGGGCCGCTATGTGATGGGCCAGATCGCGGCGAAAATGTCGAAGACGGGAATTGCCGGTTACATCGTCTCCTTTCCGATTCCTGAAGTGGTGTCGGGGATAAATGCGTTCATGCTGGGCGCCCAATCCGTCAACCCGGACTTCAAGGTCAAGATCGTCTGGGTGAAGTCCTGGTACGATCCGGGCCTGGAGGCCGATGCCGCCAAGGTGCTGTTCGGCCAGGGTGCCGACATCATGGTCCAGCACACCGACTCAACCGCTCCCCTGCAAATCGCCCAGGAGCAGGGCAAGCTTGGTTTCGGCCAATCCTCCGACATGATCAAGTTCGCGCCCAAGGCGCAACTCACCTCCAACACCGACGACTGGAACGCCTACTATGTCGGCCGCGTCAAGGCGGTCCTCGACGGCACCTGGAAGTCCGAGGATACCTGGGGCGGCATGGACACGGGAATGGTTCTGCTGTCGCCCTTCACCAACATGCCGGACGATGTGAAAGCCATGGCTGAAGAAACCTCCGCCAAGATCAAGTCGAAGGAGTTTCATACCTTCACCGGCCCCATCACCAAGCAGGATGGAACCGTTGTCGGAGAAGCAGGCAAGGCGCTGCCCGATGGCGATATCCTCGGCATGAACTGGTACGTCAAGGGTGTCGACGACCAACTACCCCAGTGAACTCTAATTTCTCTCCATGGCAGGGCTTGACCCTGCCATCCAGTCTGGATCACCGGCTCAAGGCCGGTGATGGAGAGAAAAACTAGTTGGTTATGTAACCGATCTTGCGCTGACAATGGATTCATTCCTCGCGGACTGGTTGAACCTCGCCCTGCGCTGGGGCCACATGATCGCGGGCTTCGCCTGGATCGGAACGTCGTTCTATTTCATAGCGCTGGATTTCTCTCTGAAGCGGCGCGAAGGCTTGCCTGAAGGCGTGGCCGGTGAAGCCTGGGAAGTCCATGGCGGCGGCTTCTACCATGTGCGAAAATATCTGACGG
>JACMJT010000385.1 GCA_014380505.1 Hyphomicrobiales bacterium
CGGATTTGTTCAGGGATGCCAAGAGCGGCAAGCTGTCCGGCCCCATGGTGCCCTATCTGGAAATCGAAAAACGCCACAGGGGCAAGCTGGAACTCCTGCCCCATGCCGCTGCCGACACGGAACATGTGAGCCGCGTGCAAGGCGCCAAGCAGGCGGTGGACCAGATTTTCGATTGCATCCGCTTCAAGCTTGCCACCAATCTCAAGGGGGATTTACCGGAGGGCTACGGCAACGCCGGGCCGATGACCGTGCCTTGCGTCGGCAAAGTCACGCGGCAGGAACTGGGGCGGGCGGCCGGCGATGGGGAGTCGGCTGCCCTTCGCGAGGCGGCGGAAACCATGGCGGCGATTTGGGGAGCGCTGGCGGCCACCACCGATTCCGGCCGCCGGAGCGAACTGATCGAGCGCTACGGCGCGAAACTGGTGAAAACCTCCAACACTTACGCCACGCTGATGCGCAAGCTCGGGCTGGAGGGGCCTTACGCTTAGCAGGTCTCAGGTATCAGGTATCAAGAACATTTTTTCCTCTCCCAGAGGGAGAGGAAGGGGCCCAAGCGAAGCTTGGGAAGGTGAGGGGTTACGGTGCTAGACTACTAAGACCGTAACCCCTCATCCTCCCATCGCGTTTCGCGATGGGCCCCTCCTTCTCCCCATGGGAGAAGGGAAATTAGGCCAGAAACTTTTCGACCAATCTCCCCCAGAAGGCGGGGCCTTTGGTTAGGAGGGCGTCGTTGAAATCGTAGCCCGCATCGTGGAGCATGGGGGTTGGGCCGTTGCCGAGGCCGAAATAGCAGGAGGGGACCACCTCCTGCATGTAGGCGAAATCTTCGGCGAACATGAAGGGGCCGCGCATGTCGATACGGGTGGGTTCCTGGCCCAGTTCGATGGCAACCTGGCGGACAAGGGCCGCTTCGGCTTCGGAATTGAAGCCTGGGGGATAGCGATGGCCGTGGCCATAGACGATCTCGGCCGTGCATCCGAAGGATTTGGCTTGCGCGGAAATCAACTCGGGAATGCGTTTCTCCATGAGTTCGCGCACCGGCTTGGTGCAGGTGCGGACGCCGATCTGGAGATGGGCTTCTTGCGGAATGACGGTCGCCATGCTGCCCGAATTGAAAGCGCCCACGGTAACCACGGCGGAATCGTGGGGATCGAGGTTGCGCGACACCACCGATTGCAGGGCCAGCACCACGGCCGATGCCGCGACAATGGGATCCACCGCCTTGTGCGGGATCGCGCCATGGCCGCCCAGCCCCCGGATTATGACATCGACGATATCGGCGGCGGCGGTGATGGCGCCGGGGCGGACGGTGATCTGGCCTGCGTCTTCGCCCGGGATATTGTGGAGTGCGAAAACGGCATCGCAGGGGAAGCGCTTGAACAGCCCTTCCTCGATCATTTTCTTGGCGCCGCTCACATCTTCCTCGGCGGGTTGGAAAATGAGATGGACGGTGCCGCTGAAATTTTTGGTTTCGGCGAGATAGCGGGCAGCACCCAGCAGCATGGTGGTGTGGCCATCGTGGCCGCAGGCGTGCATCTTGCCGGGATTGCGCGAGGAATAGGGAAGATTGGTCATCTCCTCGATCGGCAAGGCATCCATGTCGGCGCGGATGCCGAGGCTGCGTGAACCCGTGCCGTTGGTCAATGTGCCGATCACGCCGGTGCCGGCGATGCCCGTTGTGACCTTATAGCCGAGACGGGTGAGTTACTTCGCCACGATGGCGCTGGTGCGGTGCTCCTCGAACAGCAATTCGGGGTGCATGTGAAGATCGTGGCGGATCGCCACGAGTTCACCCTTCCAAGCCTCAATCCGGTTTTCGATCATCGCCGCTGCGGCACCAAACGTTCAATGCGGTTGAAGCCCCACACGATAATGAAAGTGAGAGACATGTAAACCACGGCCAGCAGCATGAGCGGCTCGAAAATACGGAACGTGTCCTGCCGGATTTTGGAGGTGACTCCCATGAGGTCCATGACGGTGACGGTGAAGGCGAGCGGCGTGGATTTGAGTTGCACCACAGTCTCGCCCGCAAGGGTCGGCAGGACGAGCCTGACGGCGCGGGGAAACCAGACGCGGATGAGAACTTTCCACGGCGACATGCCGAAGGCGCGCGCGGCTTCAAGTTCGCCGCGGGGAACGCCGAGGAAGGCGCCCCGCATCACTTCGCCCTCATATCCGGCGAAGCTCAAGGTGAAGGCCAGCATCGCGTAGAAAATTCCCTCGCGCAGGACAGGCCACAGGAAACTTTGGCGCAATTCCGGAATGAGCGGAAAGAGCGATCCCAGGCCATAATAAATCAGCCAAATCTGGATGAGCAGAGGCGTGCCGCGAATGATGGTGCAAAACCATCGGGCGAGGAAGGCCAGCCAGCGGGGGCCCGTCACCTGCACGAGGCCGATAGGCACCGCCAGAATCATGCCGAGGACGCTGGACACAACGAGCAAGAGGATGGTGAGGTAAAGCCCTTTCAGGAGCAATGGAAGATACCTGGGTAGCCAGTCCCACCGCGAGACGAAAAACAGCCAGTAGGCGATGAGCAGAACAAGCGCGCCCAGCAAAGACAGGACAAAAGCCTTGGTGACGAGTTTGGCGATTTCAATGTTCATGCGTGCAGCCGCTGGCCACGGCGGACCCTCCGCTCGAGCCACCCGAAGCCCTGCTGCGACACGAGAGTGACGGCTAGATAGATGGCGCCCGCCACAAGGAAGAATGAAAGATACATCTTGGTATTGCCGGCGGCCTGTTTTGTCGCCAAGGCAAGCTCGGTGTAGCCTACCACGGCGATAAGGGACGTTTCCTTGGTAACGATAAGCCAGAGATTGCCAAGGCCGGGAAGCGCAAAGGGCAACATCGCTGGCAGCGTAATTCGCCGGAACTCGAGAAACGGCGACATGCCATAGGAACGGGCCGCTTCAATCTGGCCGATAGGGACGGCGAGAATGGCGGCGCGAAGCACCTCAGTCGTATAGGCACCCTGGACGAAAGCCAGAACGCCGACGGCGGCGAGGAAGCCATTGATGGCGACACTGCCCATACCGATGGATTCAAGCAGGACATTCAACGCCGCAGTGCCCGCGTAATAAAGCAAGAGGATGAGCACCAGCTCCGGCACGGCCCTGACCAGCGTGGTGTAGCTATTGAGAATGGTCTGGGTCAGCCGGCTGCCGTTAAGTTTTCCCAAGGCGCCGACGATACCGATCAACAGGCCAAACCCATAGGCCAGAATGGCGATCTCAAGGGTGGTCAGCGCACCCCAGGCAAGCTCGTCGCCATAGCCTGCGTCGCCGAACGATATTAATTCGAAAAAGCCGGGCTTGGTGGCCATAATCGTGGGCTCGCGGGTGAAACCCGCGAGCCCGATTGCCATTACATCTTCGGGACGATGATCTGTCCGACGAGTTCCGGATACTTGTTGGTCATTTCATCCAACTTGCCGGATTTGACGACTTCCGCGATCGCCGCATTCAGTTTCTCCTTGAGGGCGGTGTCTTCCTTACGGACGCCGCCGCCCACGCCTTCACCCAGAACTTCGAGATCTTCGGGCACGATGCCCTTGATTTCGCAACAGGCTGTTCCCTGATCGGTTTTCAGGAAAGCATCGAGAGCGCTCGAATCGGCTTGCACATAATCGAGACGGCCGGCGGCCAGATCGTTATTGGCTTCATCCTGGGTAGCGTAGGTTTTCACCTCGGCACCGGCAGCGGCGAAATACTTCTGGGCATAGCGCTCGTGGGTGGTTGAAACCTGAACGCCGAGAATTTTACCCTTCAAGTGATCTGGAGCGATATCCAGATCGCCGTTCTTGGCGCCGATCAATTTCGATGGCGTATTGTAGTACATATTCGAGAAGTCGATGGTCTGCTTGCGCTCGGCGGTGATCGACATGGAAGACCAGATGACGTCGATCTGCTTTGAGGTGAGGGATGGGATGATGCCATCCCACGCCACTTCGACGAGTTCGCATTTTTCATTCATCTGGGCGCAGACGGCATTCATGAGGTCGACTTCCCAGCCAACCCAGGTGCCGGAGGCATCCTTCGAGGTGAACGGCGGATAGGGTTCGGCGGCGACGCCGAACTTGATATCCGCCATGGCGGAGGAAGCTGTCGCCATCATGGCAGCGGCGGCGGCGGCAAACAAAAAGCGGCGTGACAATTTCATGGTCTTCTTCTCCCTGTTAAAAACGGGCCTTTTCCGGGCTCCGCCTGTTGCGAACCTAGGCACTAGTTTTTCGGAACCACGATCTTGCCAACGAGTTCCGGGTATTTGCTAGTGATCTCGTCAAACTTTTTCGACGCCGCCATGGCGGAGAGGGCGGCATTGATTTTATCTCTGAGGGCTGTGTCTTCCTTGCGAATGCCGGCGCCCACGCCGTCGCCGAAGAATTCCACGTCCATGGGAGCGGCGCTTTTTACTTCGCAGCAGGCCTTGCCTTCATCGGTGGCCAGGAAAGCGTCGAGTGCCGAGCTGTTGGCTTGCACGTAATCAAGGCGGCCCGCGGCGATATCGCTGTTGGCTTCGTCCTGGGTGCCGTAAGTTTTGATCTCGGCTACGTCTCCGTAATATTTCTGCACCGACTTCTCATGGGCGGTCGAGACCTGCACCCCGATTGTCTTGCCCTTAAAATGTTCGGGAGTGACATCCATGTCGCCGTTCTTGGCGCCGATGATCGCCGGGGGCGTTTGGTAATACATGTTGGAGAAGTCGATGGTTTCCTTGCGCACGTCGGTGATCAGCATGGAGGCAAAGATGACATCGATCTGTTTTGAAGTAAGGGCCGGAATGATGCCATCCCAGGCGACTTCGACCAGCTCGCATTTTTCCTTCATCTCGGCGCAGATGGCGTTCATGACATCCATTTCCCAGCCAACCCATGTGCCCGAAGCATCCTTGGAGGCGAAGGGCGGATAGGGTTCGGCGGCGACGCCGAACTTGATGTCGGCCATGGCGGGGCCCGCGGATACCATCATGGCAACTGCTGCGGCGGCGACTAAAACGCGGCGCGATAGTTTCATGGTTTCCTCCCGGCTAAAGTTCTGGCCCACGATTGCCAGCTAAGCATGCCGGAAAAGTCTTGCCAAGATCAGTGGATGCCGGAGACGAACTGGCGGCAGCGGGCGCTGTTTGGCTTGCCGAAAACCTGCTTTGGAGGTCCCTCCTCCTCGATCACGCCCTGGTGCAGGTAGATGACGTGGCTGGAGACATCCCGGGCGAACTTCATCTCATGGGTGACCAGAATCATGGTGCGGCCCTCTTCCGCCAGGTTGCGGATGACCCGCAAAACCTCGCCCACGAGTTCGGGATCGAGAGCCGAGGTCGGCTCATCGAAAAGCATGACATTGGGTTCCATACACAGCGCCCGGGCGATGGCGGCGCGCTGCTGCTGGCCGCCCGACAGGAAGGCCGGGTATTGGTCGCGCTTGTCGAAAAGGCCCACTTTGTTGAGGATTTTATCGGCCCGCTCGGTCGCCTCGGCTTTCGGCAGACCCAAAACATGGACGGGCGCTTCGATGACGTTTTGCAGCACCGTCATGTGCTGCCACAGGTTGAAGCTCTGGAACACCATGCCGAGGCGGGTGCGGATGCGTTCAAGCTGGCGGCGGTCCGTGGGGCGGAGGTTGCCGTCGCCGCCAGGCGCCAGCGCCATGTCCTCGCCGGTGACCTGGATGCGGCCTCTGGTGGGCATTTCGAGGAAATTGATGCAGCGCAAAAACGTGCTTTTGCCGGAGCCCGAGGCTCCGATCATCGATACGACGTCTCCCTCGCGGGCCACAAGGGAGACGCCTTTCAGCACCTCAAGGGGGCCAAAACTCTTGTGTAGATCGTCAACTTGAACGGCTATGGGCCGATTGTTGCCCACAGCTTTCTTGGCTACTGCCACCCGTTCCTCTTCGTTTACAAGCCTTTCGGCTCCTGCCGCCATCCGCACAATAGCAAGAAAACGCCAGCTTGCAATTCGGCGGCAAACTAAAGGATCAGGTGTGCCGTTTTTGCCTCTCCCTCGCTTTTGGGGCGGCATTGATTGTTCTCTCCACAGGGAACAAATGCGGGGGTATTTACGTTGTTCTTGACTTGGCTGCGGCCCCTCGCCGCCGAACGCGATTGAAATGCCTGAAATAACAAAGAAATCCACAACGCAGAAAGCCGGCGAAGCCGAAGTCGAGAGCTTCCGGGAAGACCATGGCCCGTTCGTCGTCGCCGCGGAAACGACGCGGATGGCGATGCTGTTTACGAACGCCAGGGTGCCTGGCCATCCGATAATTTTTGTCAATGACGCCTTTCTCTCTCTAACCGGCTACGTTCGCGAAGAGGTGCTGGGCAGGAGTTTTAAATCCCTGATGGCGCGCGGCGCCGATTCCCATTCGCTGGCCCAAATCGAAGCCGCGTTCGCCGGCAATACCGAAAGCACTTCGGAAATTTGCTACCGGCGCAAGGATGGC
>JACMJT010000386.1 GCA_014380505.1 Hyphomicrobiales bacterium
CAGCGATCCCTTGTGCCGCCGCTTCCACCGCAAGACGATAGCCGGGATCGGACACCAGCGGCATGCCGGCATCGCTCACCAGCGCCATTGCCGTGTTCTCTTTGAGCCGCGCCAGGATGGCCGGCCGCACTTTCGCGGCGTTGTGTTCGTGATAGGCCTGAAGCCGGGTGCGAATGCCATAGCGATTGAGCAGCTTCGCGGTTGTGCGGGTATCTTCGCAGAGGATGACATCGGCCGCCGCAAGGGTGGCAAGCGCGCGTATTGTAATGTCGCCGAGATTGCCGATGGGAGTGGCGACAATATAGAGGCCCGGCGCCAGTGCATCGGGCTCGAATTGCGCGCTGCCTATTGCATAACGACGGGCGGGTTTGCTCTCTTTGGGATGCGGCTGGGGCATGGCAGCAGCCATGCTACCGCGCCTTCCCCGCCAGCGGGAGAGGCGATCTTGAAAGCCTTTTCTATCCGCCGCGAACCGCCTTGGCTGCGGACTTGGCGGTGTCGAACTGGGCCCGGCGCGCCGCGATATCCTCCGCGGACAGGCGGTCGATGTTGCAGTAGTCGAGCTTCCAGGCGGCATCGGCAGACCATTGTAGCGGAGTCTGCACTGTGGCGCGCGGAACCTTTGCTTGTTCGAGAAGCGACAACGCAAATTCGAGTGTCTTGTCCTGCGAGCCGATATCCTTTGGCCTGCCCGCCCCATTGCCGAGCGGGAAATCGCTGAACAGCAATCGCGGCACGCCCACATGCTCGACGATATCCCTGGCACACCCCATGATGACGGTGGCGATGCCGTTGGCTTCGAGGGCGCGTGCCGCAAGTGCAACGCTCTGATGGCAGACCGGACAGTTGGGTACAAGAAGTGCTACGTCGGCTTGATCCGCCGTGCAGCGGGAAACCAGCTCCACGCAATCGGTATCGATGGTGGTGCGCTGGCTGCGGTTGGTCGGCAGTCCATGAAAATGTTTTGTGAGACTCCCAATGCGGCCACGGGCCGCACTTCTGCGCAATGCTTTCAGCGGGAAGTAGCTGCCGATGTCTTCCGCCGTCGTGTACTTGCGGTCGATGGCGATGTGCGCGATGCGGAGATCGGGATCGGAAGACGTTTCGCCGGAATAGACCTGATAGAACTTCGCTGCCGCATTGTAGGCCGCACCCGGTCCCTGATCACCCTTATCCGGCTGATAGGGCGCGGCCGTCGTAACCAGCGTCACGCGGGCTTCTGCCAGGGGCTTCACCAGCCGGTGAAACGGCACCTCGGAAAAATGCGCCCATACATAGGGCGCGCCGTAACCGAGCGCCTGATAATAGGTCCGGATGCGGTTGAGATAGGGAATGGGTACATCAGGTGACATTGTCCGGCAGTTCCGCCTCGCGCTTGGCGATGAAATCGCGGAGGCCCTCGGCCACGCCCTCGTCGAGTTTCGGTTCCTCGTAGGCGGCGAGCATGGCGGCGGCCTTTTCCCGGCCGCGCGTGTCGTGGTCCTTGGCGCCTTCCGCCGACCATTGCTCGAAAGGGTTGAAGTCCATGACCGATGGCATGAAGAAGGCGCTCTCGAAATGTTCGAGCGTGTGCTTGGTGCCGAGGAAGTGGCCGGCGGGGCCAACTTCGCGGATTGCCGCCATGGCGTCCTTGAAGTCGTCGAAGGAAAGCCCGCCCGCATATTTGTACCAGCCGATGAGCTGCTCGGCATCGGTGACGAACTTGGAATAACCGCAGCACAGGCCCGCTTCGAGCCAGCCCGCCACGTGCCAGATATAATTTGCGCCGGAAAGAATCGCCGCATGCATCAGCATGTTGGACTCATAGCCTGCTTGGGCATCATTGAGTTTGGAGCCCACATGGAAGCCCGAGGTGCGCCACGGCAACTTGTACTTGCGGGCGAGCGCTCCCATCAGAAACATCATCTGGGCAGCTTCCGGCGTGCCGCCCATGGGTGCGCCGGTCCGCATGTCGATGGTGAGCATGAACTGACCGTAGAGCTGTGGGCTACCGGGGCGGATCAACTGCGTGAAGGCCACTCCGGCCAGCGCTTCGGCATTGACCTGCGCCACAGCGCCCACGGCGGAGGCCGATGTCGAGGCCCCGCACAATGCGAATGGCGCCAGAATCAAGGGCTGGTTGTGCCGCGCATAGACCTTCATGGCGTCCAGCATGGTCGCATCCCACACCAACGGCGAATTGCAGTTGGTGACAGCGACGAGGACCGTGTTGTCCTTCACATAGTCCTCGCCGAAGACGACGCCGGCCATTTTCATCACATCCTCGGCGCGTTCCTTCGAGGTCACAATGCCCATGAAGGGCTTGTCGGAATGCTTGAGTGCCGAATGGATGATATGCAGATGCCGTTTCGGCACGGGAACTTCCATGGGCTCGCAGATGATCGAGCTGGAGGAATGCAGCGCCGGAGACATGTAGGCGAGTTTGTGGAAATTGTTGAGGTCTGCAAGCGAGCCATAGCGGCGCTTATTGTCGAGATCGCGAATATAGGGCGCACCATACATGGGCACGAACACTGTGTTCTTGCCGCCCACTTTCACGGTACGTTCGGGATTGCGGGCGTTGAGGGTGAATTCGGGCGGAACTTGCGAGATGAGCGACATGAGCAGGCCGCGGTCGATGTGAACCCGTGTCCCTTTCACGTCCGCGCCGGCGGCCTTCCACATGGAAATTGCTTCGTCGTCGCGGAATTCGCAGCCCACCTCCTCAAGGATTTTGAGCGATTCCTCGTGAATGAGTTCCACCGCCTCGTCGGGCACCATCTGGTACACCGGGATATTGCGCACCAGGGTAGGGAAGGAGATAACCGGAGCGCCCCGCATGGCACGGCGACCTTCGCGTCCACCGGTCCTGCGGCCTTTGGCCTTGGCAAATATCTGTTTTGCAAATTCGAGTGTGTCGGCCATGATCCCTCGTCCTTAGTCCGCTGGCATAGAGCGCCTGCCGGCCAACAAGTTCAACTGGAACAAGTTGCACATTTGGCTTGAGGATAAGTCAAGCGGTCTGCGTCAATAGCCAGTCACGCAATGCCTTGGCTTCACGCGACGGCTCACGCTCGGCGCTCCATGTGACATGGAAGGAGCGGGGCGCCAACATCTGGGCCTGCGTCACCTGCGCCAGATCGTGTTTGGCGATCAACGGCTTTACCAGGCTGAGCCACCCCAACGCCACCCCTTGGCCATCCTGTGCCGCCTGCAGTGCTATCACATAGCTGTTGAAGCGGCGCACGTTCAGCTTCTTGCGGGCGACACCGGTTTCGCGCAGGAAGTCGGCCCAAGTGGTCCAGGTCCAGTCGACACCCTCGACCGACAGGAGGGGAACGTCGGCGATATCCGTGGGTGAAGCGATTTTATTACGCGCCAGGAAAGCGGGGGAAGCCACTGCGATGATCGTATCGTCAAAGAGCTTCGCGGCGTGCTCGGCGGGCCACTTTCCGTCGCCGTAGC
>JACMJT010000387.1 GCA_014380505.1 Hyphomicrobiales bacterium
ATTGAAAAGGGCACGGTCCAGGTGGGGTTTATCTCGACAAATTACATCACGTCGGAAAAATCCCGAGTCTGTGTTGCCACCGCGCCCACGACCACATCCATCCGGCCAACAATCTCCGAGGCTTTCACTTCGTGCAGTTCGAACGCCGCGAGATTGACCATGAAGTGATAGTCGCCCAGGGACTCCGGCATCCAGCGCCAGCGTTCCATGTTGAGCATGATTTGCCGGGCGCGTTCGGCGGGCGGCGCGTTCATCGCAATGAGCGTCTGCTTGCCGATAACGCCCTTGGCCTCCAACCCGTTGCGAATCTGAAAGCGCTTGACGGCGGCGGCCAGCGTAGAATCGTAGACGGCCGCGGCGGAGGCGGGGCCATCGTAATCGCCCGCCATGGCGAGGAGGGCGCGAATTTGCGGAATGCGGCTGTCGCTGCCGCCGGGATTGATATTGGTGCCGTGTGGAATTTCCGGCCATCCACCCGACTCCGCCATGGCGCGATAGAGCGCCAGCATCTTCTTGAGCGCCGTGTAGTGGGGATTGCGCGTCTCGAACACGGACAGGAACTCTCCGGGGTCGCGCTGCTTTTTCAAGTCCGTAAGAATGCGCAGCACATCGACGGTCTTGCGGCTGCGGAACAGGCGCGGATCGACTTTTTGCGGCGTCACTCGGCCGATTTTCAGATCGGCCGCGTAGTTTATAAAGAATGCCGAAAACAAAAGCTCAGCCTCCGCCGCTGGATAGGGATCCTCCGCGGTGATGGCGTCGCGAATCTCGATCAACGAATCGACGGGATAGTCCGCAGGATTGAGGCCATCGTCTTCGGCATATTCGAGGCGCTGGATGAAGGGCGTCATGCGGCCCGTTCCCACCCAGTAGATGGTACCCGCGTCCCTGATGTAATGGGCTTGCAGCGCCGGCCTGATCCGCTCGAGCGGGAGGGGAAGGCGGCCGGGCCCGTTGAGAATCTGCGCAACGGCGGCAGCCACGTCCTTGTGATCCGGTCCCCGGTCCGCTTTCGCGGCAAGCGCGGGAGTGAGATTGAATACAAGGAAGAACAGAAGGATTGCCGTCAGTCTACGCATAATTTCTCCAATGAACCATCCGTCCCCTTTCACTCCATGGCCGGGCTTGACCCGGCCACCCAGGCTTTTTTTGAATATTGAACACAAGGGCTGGATGGCAGGGTCAAGCCCTGCCATGGAGAGTAGCTTATACATTGAGCAGCAGGTATTCCCGCTCCCATGAGCTGATGACCTTCCTGTAATGCTGCATCTCCTGCAACTTGACGTCGTTATAGGCTTCGACGAACAGGTCACCTAACACGGCTTTGATGGGCTTTGTATAATTGAGTTTGTCGAGCGCTTCATCGAGGCTGATGGGGAGCGTATGGGCATAGCGGTAGGCCGAACCTTCGACCGGGTCCGATGGCTTGATCCGTTCGATCATGCCGAGATAGCCGCAGGCCAAGGATGCGGCAAAGACAAGATATGGATTTGCATCCGCCCCCGGCACCCGGTTTTCGACGCGAAGATTCATGGGATCCGACGACGGCACGCGCAGGCTGACGGTCCGATTGTCGATGGCCCAGTGGACATTGGTTGGCGCGTCAGACTCGGGCACCAGACGGCGGTAGGAGTTCACATTGGGCGCCATCAACGGCAGGGCGGCGGCCAGATAGCGCTGCAGGCCGCCGATATGATTGAGGAAAAGTCTTGAGTGCGTGCCGTTCTTTCCGGCGAAAACATTCTTGCCGGTTTTGAGGTCAAGGACAGACTGATGAATGTGCATGGAAGACCCCGGCTCATTTTCGTGGGGCTTGGCCATGAATGTCGCATACATGTCGTGCTTGAGCGCTGCCTGCCGCACCGTGCGCTTGAACAGGAACACCTGGTCCGCAAGTTCCAGCGGATCGCCGTGGTTGAAATTGATCTCGAGCTGGGCTGGGCCGCTTTCGTGGCTCAGCGTATCGACATCGAGTTCCTGGACTTCGCAGAAATCATAGATGTCCTCGACGATGGGATCGAAATCGTTGGCGGCGTCGATGCCATAGGCCTGACCGCCGGGTTCCTTGCGTCCCGACCGGCCGACTGCCGCATCGAGCGGATAATCAGGGTCGAGATTTTTCTTGACCAGATAGAACTCAAGCTCGGGAGCGATGATCGGCTTCCAGCCCTTGTCCTTGTAAAGCTGGAGCACCCGTTTCAGCACATGGCGGGGTGAAATCGCCACGGGCTCGCCACTGAGATGGAAGGCGTCGCAGATCACCTGGGCGGTGGGTTCCGTGTACCACGGCACGAAGCGGATCGTATCCGGATCGCCCTGCATGTATATGTCGATGGCGGAATCGCTGACGGCCTTGGTGTCGGTCGTGTAGCGGCCGTTGATCGTCAGTGTGAAGACTTCTTCGGGAATGCGGAGCCCGCGCGACTTGTTGCCCTGGAGGAATTTCTTGGGGGGCAGGATTTTCCCCCTCGCGGTGCCGGACATGTCGGCGACCAGACATTCAACCTCACTGATCTTGTTTTGGCCGATCCATTCCTCGAAACGCGATTGCGACATGATACCCTGACAAGTGTTGCGACTACCCCAGTCTAGCCCGGCGGCTTGACGTTTCCAAAGGGGGAGGGATAAACCATTAATATTATGGCTAAATCTATTGACTCTACGTCGTATTACACCGCCACCACGGCACCTCCTCCCAGCTATCCAGCCCTGGCCGGGGCTGTCGAAACGGACGTGTGCATCGTGGGCGCGGGGTATACGGGCCTGTCCGCCGCCCTGGAACTGGCGGAGGCGGGGTACCGCGTGCTTGTGCTGGAAACGCGCACCGTGGGGTATGGCGCCTCGGGGCGCAATGGCGGGCAGGTCTGCACGGGATTTTCCTCGGGCCAGGGCAAGATCGAGGCGCAGCTTGGCAAGGCGGACGCACGCAAATGTTTCGAGCTGGCGGAAGAATCGAAGGCGCTGCTGAAGGACCGCATAGAGCGCCATGCGATCGATTGCGATCTGCGCTGGGGCTACCTTCATGTCATACCCAAGGCCCGCCAGATGGACGATCTCCAGGCCTGGAAGGATGAGTATGACGCGCTGGGATATACCGGCACGTCCGTTCTGACCAAGGCGCAGCTTGAGGAGAAGCTGGGTACGCGCGTTTACCACGGCGCCCTGCATGATGGCGGAGAGGGGCATTTCAATCCCCTCAGTTATTGTTTTGGCCTGGCGCGCGCCGCTGTGGCCGCGGGCGCCACGATCCATGAGCACTCCCAGGTGATGGAGATCGACACGCAACGGACACCGATGGCGCGGACAGCGAACGGCACAGTCCAGGCGAAATTCATGATTATCGCCGGCAATGCCTATCTGGGCCGCACGGTGCCTAAGCTCTATGGCCGGGTGATGCCGGTTGCGAGCTATATCATCGCGACGGAACCTCTCGGCGAAAACCGCGCACGCGCCCTGATCCGCGATGGCGAGGCCGTCGCCAACACCAATTTCATCGTCGATTATTTCCGGCTGACCGGGGACACGCGCATGCTGTTCGGCGGGCGCGCCAGCTATTCGACGCTGGAGCCCCGCAATCTCGGCGCCTATATGCGGCCCCGCATGACGGCGGTGTTTCCGCAACTGCGCGATACGAAAATCGATTACGCCTGGGGCGGATATATCGCCATCACCGCCAATCGCATTCCCGATTGCGGCAGGCTTTCGCCCAATGTCTTCTATGCCCACGGCTATTCGGGGCAGGGCGTGGCCCTTGCCGGGCTCTACGGCAAGCTGATGGCCGAAGCGGTGCGCGGTGTCACCGAACGTTTCGATCTTCTGGCGCGGATCAAACATTTGACGTTTCCCGGCGGGCCAATCCGCACGCCCATGCTGGTGGCCGCGATGATGTATTATCGGATACGGGACGCACTGAGTTAGGCTCCTTCTCCTCATGCTGAGGTGCCTTAAGGTGATGACCTTGGACGAGCCCTCACCATTTTCCTCATGCTGAGACGCGAGGCCCGTGAGGGCCGAGCTCGAAGCATTGCTTGCAGCGGTGTGTGGTGGACCGGACCCTTCGAGGCTCGCTCCGCTCGCACCTCAGGGTGAGGGAAGTGAAGCTTCAGCCATAGCTTCGCCGTTGCTGGCGCCGGTTATGCCGGCGGCCTCGGAAGGTTCGGTTCCTCCTCTTGGAAGAGAAGGGTTGCGTGGACGCAAGGTCGACGCAGAATGCCGGTCTTTAAGTCCGGCTGGTGGCGCGACTTGCGCCCACGCTCGGCGGTTTTGGCCTCAGGTTTGCTCTTGCAGAGCCCCAGATCGCACGGTTTCCAATGTTTGCCGCTGGGGTTGTTTAGCCATTTAAGGCGCTCGGGTCCTAGTGCCCAAGGGTCTTACCTGAAGCTCCCGGAAACAGACTGTACGTTTCAGCC